>CAMNQO010000075.1 GCA_946549475.1 uncultured Bacteroidales bacterium | reverse complement strand
AAGGTTGTGGACGGCAAGGATGCCAAGTATCTGGTGCAGAGCGACAAGACGGGCGACAGGCCGCTGTCGGAGAGCGTCAAGGACTATATCAAGGAGAAGTATGCCAAACCCGGAGCAGTATTCTTGGGTGTTGTGCATCGACTGGACCGTCCTGTCAGTGGACTGGTCGTTTTCGCAAGGACCTCGAAGGCGCTGAGTCGTCTGAACGATATGTTTAGGAACGGAGAGGTACATAAGACCTACTGGGCCTTCGTGGAAAGGAGAAAGGAGAACTGTGTGAAGGGGACTGACTACGTGACTTTGACGAACTGGTTAGTGAGGAACGAGAAGCAGAACAAATCGTATGTCGTGAAAGGGCCGCAAGCCCATACCGGAGATACAGCGGGCGGGCCCGGCAAGGAGTTTGAGCGGACGGGCACAGCGGGCAGACCCGGCAAGGGCAGTACGGTTTCCGGCGCGAAACTGGCACGGCTGCGCTACCATTATCTATATAGTACGGAGCGCTACCATCTGATGGAGGTGGAACTGCTCACCGGCCGCCATCATCAGATCCGCTGCCAGCTGGCCCACCTGGGCTGCCCCATCAAAGGCGACCTCAAGTACGGCGCCCCGCGCAGCAATCCCGACGGAGGCATCTGCCTGCACGCCTGGAACATCCGTTTCATCCATCCCGTGAAGAAAGAGCCCGTCGATATCACCGCCCCCCTTCCGGAAACTTGGAAAGGTGTAAAATAAAGTATTGTATTTTCCCGAAATATTGTATCTTTGCGATACATAATTTTTAATGATTCAAAATTAACATGAAAAAGAGATTCAGATGTATGGTCTGCGGCTATGTTTACGAGGGTGAGAATCCTCCCGCAGAATGTCCCCAATGCCATGCCAAGGCGGAAAAATTCAGCGAAATCAAAAGCGAAGGCCTTGCCTGGGCCTGCGAGCACAAACTGGGCGACGGCCAGGTCGAAGACGCCGAAGTCCTCCAAGGGCTCAAAGACCATTTCAACGGAGAGTGCTGCGAAGTCGGTATGTATCTGGCGATGAGCCGTCAGGCCGACCGGGAAGGCTATCCCGAAATTGCCGAGGCGTTCAAACGCTACGCCTGGGAAGAGGCCGAGCACGCCAGCAAATTTGCGGAACTGCTGGGTGAAATCGTCTGGGACACCAAGACCAACCTCAAGAAGAGGATGGAGGCGGAGTGCGGCGCCTGCGAGGGCAAACTGGCTATCGCCAAACGTGCCAAGCAACTCGGCTACGATGCCGTACACGACACCGTCCACGAGATGGCCAAGGATGAAGCCCGCCACGGCGCCGGCTTCCAGGGCCTCTACAAACGCTTCTTCGAGAAATAAGCCGGGCAGCAGCTACGCTTTGCCTTTGACAAAGAGGATGGCCATCAGCGGTAACGCAAGGATGGCCATCGTTGCGCTTACGGGCAGGTAAATTCCGAAATTGACATAGTTGACGATGACAAAGGTGACGGCCAGCAGGCCCACGCCCATCGCGGAGGAGACGAGGTAGTGACGGCGGATGTCCCCGCCCGGCCGGATGACCTGGCTGAGGTTGGGAACGCCGAGGGAAATGAAACCGATGGGGCCGCAAATGCTGACGCAACTCGTCACGAGGCACATAATCATCAATAAAGTCAACGCCTTTTTCAAGGGAGAAAATTCGATTTCTCCCTCCGCGTGACGGGTCAGGTCGCGGGCCAGCCACAACGCGGCACCCAGGCCCAGGGCAAAAAGGACCAGCGAGAAGACGATATCCCCGCCCGTGACACCCTCCAAACGGAAATTGGCCGCGCCCCAGAGGTAGTATTTGCGCATCAGGTCCCCCGTCGGCGCGTTGGTGACGACGATGGTGCCCAGCGAGCCGATGAAAGTCCCGAAAAGGATGCCGAAAGTGATGAGTTTGCGGGTATCGACCACCAGGGTGACGAAAAAGCAGATGACCGTGCAGAGCAGCGTGCAGAGGAAACTGCCGACCGTCAGGGAACACCAGCCGCTCATCGTGGCGGCGGCTGCACCCAGGCAGGCGGCAGATCCCAGCCCGAGGGAATAGACATCGCCCAACTGGTTGCGCCAGAGATACTGCATCTGGATGCCGCCCACCGGCAGGGCGATGCCGGACAAAACAACATAAAGAAGACTGAGAAAGGTAGCCATCCCCTGCGACTATTCAGGAAGTTCGACCACTTTCTGGGGGTTCAGGCCCTGCGTGCCGAATGAGGCGTAAAAATCCTGGCCTTCGCGGGTCCATACCTGCATCTCCCCCGGGTCCTTATAATTGGAGGTTCCCAACCAGAGATAATCTTTCGTCACGCTCAGGGAATAAGCCCCCAGTATCTTGGCTGTCGGCGGGAAAAATGTCCCTTGCCCTCCTTCGTCGGCAGAATACTTGATGACGGCCGCACCGTCCGGGCCGTAGGCATCCTTCAGGATGTAGAGCATATCGCCGTACTGCGCACACATCGAGACATCGGAAAAACCGCTGTCGCTCAAGGAACTTCCGTCATAAATCTGAAGCTTGGGCGCCTTATAGTTGTCGGGATGCCCGTAATCATAGTTGCCGTTGCTGAGAATGAACAACTTTTCTCCCAGGGCCCAGACACCGACCGGGTTATCGTGGACCGTCAGGGTCTTTTCCACCTGGAAATTTTCCAGATCGACCACGGACACGGTGTTGCCGTAATCCGGGTAGTTCATACCGCCGGAATTGGCCACATAGGCTTTCCCGCCGAGGATGGCAAAGCCCTCCGGATTGTCGCCGACGGCCACTTTGCGCAGTTGGAAAGTCGTCGTGTCGATTTCCGCCAGATATCCTTCATACAGCGTGACATAAACCTTGCCCTTGCAGGATTCGAGATGGCGGGGCTGGCCATTGTCCGGATCAATCTGTCTGATCAGTTTGAGCTGCGGGTCTGTCACGAAAATCTTTTTGGAGCCGCTGACGGCGATGTACAGTTTGTGTCCATAGACCAGTATATCCTGTCCCAGGTCGCCCAGGTGCTGCTTGTTGATGCCGAAAAATGCACCGGGATAGTAGGTCTTGCCCGCATCCTCCCAGCGGCCGAGGGAAGCGTCGTTGCTGCCCCAGTTGCCGTTGTTGAGAACGAGGTACTTTCCTTTGCTGAAATAAGGAGGCTGCGGGGCGCTGCCGCCACCGCCCGTCGGATTGTCTTTGTTGCAGGATGTGAAGACGGGCAGCAAAAGGGCGGCTCCGAGGAAGATACGGCCGAAGGACCGAGAAGAAAAGAGGGTTGTTTTCATATCGATGGATTTATAAAATAATTCGGAGGGTTGCCGTCCAGTGGAAACCGGGCATCGGGTAACTTCGGATGATTTCATACCGGGCATTGCCCAGATTGTCGGCGCGGAAGGCAAGATAGAGTTTCCAACCCTTCAGGGCGAAGGTATGGTTCAGGGACAGGGAATGCAGCAGATAAGCGTCCAGGCGGTACTCAGGCAGAGGCACTCCGAGGGCATAACGCTCGGAGACCCCGTCAAGGGTATAACTGACGTTCACCCAGCGCGTAAGCAGACTGAAGGTCCCGCCGCCGGAATGACGGGGCGTATAGGGCAACTGCTGCCGCCAGGTCTGCGATGCGGGGTCGGTCACGTCCACTGCGTATTGAAAGGAGTATTTCCCTTGCAGGGCCAGGGCGATCCGGGGCGAAAAGGCATAGGAGAAACGGGCGCTCAGGTCCGCCCCTGCGGCAACGGCCTTGCCCACATTGCGCATACTCCAGATGAACATTTTGGGGATGGCGACAATCTTGTCGCGGATGATGTTGGCATAAGCGTCCGCCGTCACATCCGCCGAAAAGCCGACAGGCGGGATAGCGGAGCCGGCCCGGGACGAGACGGAGGATGCCGGTCCGGTCGACGCGGTGGAGGGACGGCAGCGCCAGGTCAGGCCCAGATTGAACTGGGTAGCCTTTTCCGGACGGAGGGACGCATTGCCGACGCGGGCGTAATACAGGTCGTTGAACGAGGGCATCCGGTAACTGTCCTTGTAAGACAGCCGCAGGCGCAGACCTTTCCAAGGGGCGCAGGAGGCACTCAAGGAGGGGGAACAATAGAGACGGGCGGGAACGGAGACGGCCATCGGGCCGACGGTCGTATCGCTTACGGCCACCAGCCCCACCGTCCCCCGCACGAGCCATCGTCCGCTCTCGAATCGGGCGGAAAGCGCCGTGGCGGAATGCAGGCGCCGGGGGAAACGGCATTCCGGAATGTCGGAATCCAGTTTGGCGAGGGTCAGATCCTCCGCGAGGGACAGTTGCCAGCACGGATGAAAACGCCAGGCGGCCACCGCCCCCGCCGCAAGTTGATGCTGGTGATAGTTGTCCACCTCCGGCCGGCGCAGATGGGCCGCCTCGTTCCGGTAGCGGGTAAAGGACCAGCCATAAGACAGATTCGCACGCACGCGAAAGCCGTTCTCATATTCGTTCTCCCAGCGGAGCATTGCCGTCAAATCCTTGTTCCACAAATGCTCGGTCGGATCCTGGGAATAGAAGATGACCGGTCCCGGGATGCCGCGGCCGGCCTGGCTGTAGAGCAGTTTCAAGCGCAGGCGGCCGGCGTTTTCTCCCAGATTGCCGTACAGGTCAAAGTTGCCCCGGCCGTCAAGCGATTCCGAGCCCAGGCGCCGCTCCACCGTGCTGGCGACGCCGTTGTTGACCAAGTAGGAATAATCCCCCTTCGCATAGAAGAAGGCGCCCCCGAGACGGGTACTCCAGTTTTTTCCCCATCGCTGCTCATAGCCCAGCCGGGCGTTGCCGTAGTAAAACGAGCCGCCAGAGAGTTGTGCGCTGAGATGGAAGGGACGGTCGTCAAAATGCGGAACCGCACTTTCTACAGAGAGGACGCCCGCAGCGAGTTGGTGACGCGCACTACGGAAGATGTCATCCGAGCCGGCCATTTCCAGGCTTACGCTCGCCAGTTCTCCCAGGTCGAAACGGCCGATGTCCACCGAAGCGTTCTGGAAATCGCCCATCGCGATGCCGTCATATTCCACGACGGTATGCGCCGCGCCCATATTCCGGACATCCACCGTCTTGATGCCGCCGACACCGCCGTAATCCTTGACGCTCACTCCGGCAAAGTCGTTAATGACCCCGACCAGTTCCGTCCGGCCGAGCGAGTCCATCATCGGACGGTCGAGCCGCTGCAGCGGCGCCGAGGAGAGGGTTTCGGCGGCCTTGTCCGCCGCGACCGTGACCTCCGGGATGCGGGCGGACGAATCGGCAGGAGAAACGGCGAAGGCCTCCTGCACCGGGATTCCGGTGAGGAGGAGCAGCCACAGCAGCGGCCGCGCCTTCGTATGAACGCACATTGTCACCATCATTCAGGGCATCCATCTCCCGGGACGCCGAAAACTGGACTTGGGCCGTACGGCCCTGGATGGCGGGAGGTCTTCTGACTCGTTCCCTTGCCGGGGTTCGATGGGCCGGCACCTTGCGGGCGCGCCGGTCCGATGACAACGGCAAATCCTCCCGCCTTCTCACGCGAAACGCGCAATGGCACAGATGGGAGGACGGAAAAAGAACTTACAGCTGCGGGAACAGTTCCGGACTCACACCGGATTCCCTTATCCGCAATCCGGGTGCGAAGATAAGGTCTATCGGGGATATTTCAAAATAATTTAAAAGAAACGGAGGTTGTCGCGGGAGGGGGTCAGTTCCCCGGCTTCGATGCGGTGGATAATATCGGTCACTTTTTCGTTCATCGGCGTAGGGAAACCGATGCTGCGGCCGTAGGCGGCGATGGCTCCGTTGATGGCATCGACCTCGGTCTTTTTGCCGTGCTCGATATCCTGGAGCATACTGGCCTTGAGGGCGGCGTGCTTGCGGATGGCGACGGGCAGAATCAGCAGGGAAAGCGCCTTTTTGACCGGACCGTTGTAATCGAGCAGTTTGACGGCGTCCTTGCCCTGCACGGGTTCGATTTTGATTCCGCCGGCCCGGCAGACGTCGATACATTCCTTGATGAGCGCCAGGACGATTTTGCGGGAATCCATCCTGGCGGCCGCCTCACCGAAGGTGCAGCCGAGCACCGTACTCATCCCGGAGAAGGCCGAATTGATGAGCAGTTTGCTCCAGCGGGTTCCGATGAAATTGTCTTCCACCGTCACGGGGCCCATCTTTTCGAGCAGCTCCTTGACCTGCGGAAGGTAGGGATGCGGCGTGGGGGCCGTCGTGCCTAGGGAGAAGGTCAGGCTGTCGGGGGAACTGGTCAGTTCGCACACGCCCGGGCCCTGCATCGTTGCGCCCCAGGCCACCGTACATCCGAGCACGTGGTCTTCGCCGACCACTTCGGCGATGCCGGCTTCGGGAAGGCCGTTCTGCAGGGTGACCATCACGCCGTCCGGGGTGAGGAAATCCTTGAGGGCGGTCACGACCTCGTGATTGTACTGCTGTTTGGTCATCAGGAAAATGATGTCGTAGCGGCCGGTCATTTCATCCGGCGTCAGCGCCGTGACGGGCTGGGTAAATTCCATCGTTCCGATGACCCGGGCGCCTTTTTCCTTGAGGGCGGCCACGTGGGCCTTGTTGCGGTTGATCAGGTCGATGGGGGTGCCCGTCCGGGCTATGAAGGCGCCGAGGATGGTTCCGAGCGAACCGGCGCCGTAGATGGCTGTTCTCATAGGGTGCGTTATCTTGGGGTTTGTATAAATCCGGGACGAAGTTAGCAAAATTTATTCACCCGTCCGCCCTTGCATATATCAAAATTATCACTATCTTTGTAATCCCAAAGAAATGGTGCGTTGGCCGAGTGGTTAGGCATTGGTCTGCAAAACCAAGTACAGCGGTTCGATTCCTCTACGCACCTCCACAAGCCCCTGCTGCCATCTGCGGGGGTTTTGTTTTATTAGGAGAATTGATTATTTTTGCAGGGTATATCCCTTAATTGAAACAATATGGCAGCCATTCACATCAACAAAGAGGCCTTCCTGAAGAGAGTCTGGAACTTCGAGGCCGATCCGAAAAATTGGAAATTCCTGGGCGACAAGCCCGCGCTCGTGGACTTTTTTGCGACCTGGTGCGGTCCGTGCCAGATGATTTCCCCCATTCTGGAAGAATTGTCCGAGACCTATGCGGGAAAAATCGACATATATAAAGTCGATGTGGACGAGGAGGAAGAACTGGCCGCCGCGTTCGGCGTCAGCAGCATCCCGTCCCTGCTCTTCTGCCCGAAAAACGGCAAGCCGCAGATGAAACTCGGCGCCCAGCCCCGCGAAGCCCTCGTGCAGGCCATCGAAGCGATGCTGTAGGTACGCCGAGGCCACCGAAACAAGGCGCTAAAAAACGCGGTCCCGTCCGACGAAAGGACGAAGCAAAAAAAACGGATGAGTAGATGCCCATCCGTTTTTATATTCATGATCAACGATGTATCAGCGATACAGCAGATTGAAGTAATAAGTGTAAACGACGGGGCCAGACGCAGCATAACGGTATTGTATGCGCCACTTATTTAAGGATGACGACATCGTGACATTCAGAGTACTTTCATATACCTGATTTTTTCCCAAGTTTCCTTCATAGTAGATGTGCTCGTCACTATTCATCGAGATCCTTAGTTTTTGATTATAATTTAATAATGTATTATTCCTGGCGATTTTCATGGATGCCGCCACATTGGTGTCAGCCGGCAAATAAAAAACGGGGCTGGCAATGCGGGGATAATCAGCCAGGGACTTGGATTTCATCTCGACCCGGTCGGAATTCCAACTCACATTCCCGTCATCTGCCGTCCACGGATGTGCTCCCGAGTTGGAAGGCGGCGCGACTCTATACGGCAGGCCGGTGACATGGAAGGTGCGGGAAACGTTGGCCGTAACACCGTCGAAGGTGCAGGTGCCGGTGAGGGTATGGGCTCCCCAACTTTGACCGGGCAGCGTATCGTAAGAAAGATAGTTCCCGTCAAATCCGGTCGCCGCTCCGCCGTCATAGGAGTAGG
>CAMNQO010000074.1 GCA_946549475.1 uncultured Bacteroidales bacterium | reverse complement strand
TCAGTGTAGCGCTCTAACCAACTGAGCTAAGAGACTATTTACCCGTTTTCTCAAACGGACTGCAAAGATAATCCACATTTTTTAATTGTGCAAATTTTTTAAAAGAAAAAGAGCCGGACATCACTGCCGGGCTCTTCCATCTAACCTAAAAACTTAAACCTATGAAAAAACTATTCGTGTGGCAATATTGCAAGTTGCATGCCACAAATTTGGAACTTTCGCTATCTTTTGATAAATAGAAAGCGATTTTTTCCAAAGACATCTTTTTGAAGATCCACGGTCGCATTCCCTTTTTCAAAAAGTGAAACGGCCTCTTCCCCGAGCGCTTCGTTGAGTTCAAAGGCAGCGAGGGAACCGGAAGTAAAGAGTGATGAAGCGAAAACGCGGGCGGCCGCCCGATAAAACAGAAGCGGATCCGCATCGGGGACGAAAAGAGCCGCCGCCGGCTCGAAGTCAAGGACTTGACGGGACATGACGGCACGCTCGCTCTCACGCACATAGGGCGGATTGGATAGGAGCAAGTCGAAGGAGGAAATCCCGTGTCCAGCCAAGAGGGCTTGCAATGTCTCGGACAAGACGGCAACATCCAGCACATCGGCCTGCAAGAATGTGGGTGTATGCCCGAAAGAAGAAGACGGGGTGAGCCGGGTGCCGGAAGTCGGGGTGAAAGGCGCGGATGAGGGAACGGAAACGACGGGCGAAGGCGAGGAATTGGAAGAGAGGGCTACCCGCTGATTCTTGGCCACTTCCAGCGCGGCTGCGGACAAATCGACGCCAACGACAAAAGCCTCGGGAAAAGCCTGTGCCATCGCCCAGGTAATGCAACCGCTCCCGCAACAAAGGTCCAGAATCGCCCGGGGAGCCTTATATCCAGCCGCTCCTTGTTCCGGGCGGGAGGAAACGGGGACGGGCCGGGTGCCGGAAGCCGGAATGGAAGATGCGGGGGTGGGCCGGGTGCCGGAAGCCGGAGTGGAAGGCGCGGGGGTGGGCCGGGTGCCATAGGTCGTGATGACACGCTGACAGAGTTCTTCAGTCTCGGGGCGGGGAATGAGAACGGCCGGACTGACCCGCAAGCGCATCCCGAGAAAGTCGGTATAGCCCAAGATGTACTGCAAGGGCTCACCGGCCACGAGTCGTCCAAACGCCGCTTGCAACACCGGCAAGGACGCCTCCGGGATTTCCAGACCCGGATAAACGACATGGGCATAGGAAGAAACACCGAGCAGCGCCTCACACAAACGGGCCACCAAGGCCGCCGCTTCTTCAGATGCATAGGCCGTCAAAGCCATCCGAGCCTCCGTTATGAAATCACGCAATAACACCGTAGCAGCAAAATCGCTAAAAATCAGCCATTTGGATAGAACAACCTACTCCAAACTGACTAGGTCCTTTTACATAAACACCACTAATACAACCGTTTAGACGCAAGGTTAATAAATCCAATATTTCCCATCATCTTAGCGGCGCCACCAAGCAGAAGTACATCTTCAAACCAAGACCTGGCAGAACCACCTTTTCGAGCCGCCGCTCTGCAGACTTACCGCTTCGAACCGCCGCCGGCAGGCATCGCTGCAAAGATATTGCCGCCGAAATCGGTCACTTTGAAACTTTCCTCCCGGCTGCGGGCAAAAGCGAGATCGATGAGCCCGTCAATCACTTGCGGGAAAGGCTGTCCGCTCGCTTCCCACAGGTAGGAGGAAAGGGAGCCGGGAATGGTGTTGATCTCATTGACATAGATGCTGCGGTCTTCCTCGTCAATGATGAAATCGATACGGCTCAGCCCGTCGCAGGCCAGGGCACGGAAAGTGTCACGGGCCAACTGTTGTATGCGCTCCGTCTCGCCCGCCTGCAATTTTGCCGGGATTTCCCGCAGGGTGGAACGCATTCCTTCGCTCTCACCGGAAGCCCCGGAAGTTCCAGCCGCTCCGGAAGCCGCTCCGGCACTTTTTGCGCCTTTGCTGCCGCCACCACGCATGTATTTATCCTGATAACTCAAAATCTCGCCGCTGCGAAGCGGCACTTCACACACCGAAGTCTCGCAATCGTTGTAATTGCCCTTTACCGAGCAGTTGACTTCCTTGAGTTTCGTGACCAGATGTTCGACAATGATGCGGGTGGTGAAACTGGCGGCATACTCCACCGCTTCGATGAGTTCATCGCGATTGTGCGCGGCTTTGATGCCCACGCTGCTGCCGCTGTTGGCGGGCTTGACAATCACGGGATAGGCCAGCCGGGCCTCCAGGCGTCCGATGACCGAGGTCTGATCGGCATACCACTCTTTGTCGTTGAACCAGAAATAATCCACGACCGGAACGCCACACTCCTTGAGGATCATTTTCATCGTGATCTTGTCCATTCCGTTGGCCGAAGCGAGGGTGTTGCAGCCCACGAAAGGGATGCCGATACTGGTCAGCACGCCTTGCAGCGTACCATCTTCGCAATTGGTGCCGTGCAGGGTGGGCAAAATCACATCCAGGGTCGCGACGATGCCTTTGGAGAAGAGGCCGGGCTTGACCAGATAAAGATTCTTGTCGCCATACACGGGACGCATATAGACCTCGGGGGTCTGGCTCAGCAGAGCCTTCATATCGCGATAGTTCGCAATGGTCAGCAGTTTCTCCCCGCTGTACCATTTTCCGCTCTTGGCTATATAAATGGGCACCACTTCATATTTCTCTTTGTCCATCGACTCGAGGGTCTGAAGGGCGGTCACGACCGAAATCTCATTCTCCACGGAACGACCTCCGAAGAGCAAACCAACTGTAATTTTCATATTATTTAAAGGTATCAGGTAAATCGTTTTCGTACAAGACGACATCGCCAGGCTTCAAAAGAGCGGGCAAGGCCTCGAACACCAGGGCCAAATCGTCCTTGCAAAGGATATTTTCTTCTTTGAGCCGCACGCTTGACAGCGACGGGGAATCATCTTGACCGGATGCCTCCCGGGACTGCTTCCCGGCCCGGTCCCGGGCCATCGCATCGCGGGCGCCGGAGAGGATGGCGTCACGGTTCAATTGGTTGACAACGATCAGGATGTCGGCACAGAAAGCGGCTTTGAATCCCAACTGATAACACGCATCCGCCTGACGGGCCCCCAGTTCCACAAAGCCCGGGGTAATCAAAATCTTGCGTCCGCCCTGGATGTCGCGCAACACATCGAGCGCCATCGCGGCCCCTTCGGGGTTGGAATTATACGCATCGTTGATGACCGTGACGGCGCCCTGACGGCTCACGAACAGGCGGTTTTCCACTTGTTGCAACTTGGCGACAGCCGACTTCTGCTGCGCCGGAGTGACGCCCAGAAAGGAGGCGACGGCACAGGCACCCACGATGTTCTGGATGTTGCTCTCGCCCAGCAGATGCGTCTGCATGGCCACGGAAGCATGCACATGAGGGACATCCCCCGGGACGGAAACCATATCTGCGGCCGCAAGTCCGGCGGCAACTCCGGCAGCGGATGGAGCCGCAAAGGCGTCGTAGGATAGTTCAAAGGTACTCCCCTGCGTGGTGTAGGAGAGTTTCCGGGCACGGAAACTGTCCCTGCGCAGCGAGGGGGCTGTGTCGTCCCGGTCCGGCGAGAGGGCTGCGTCGTCCCGATCCGGCGAGAGGGCTGCGTCGTCCCTGCGCAGCGAGAGGGAGTTTCCCGCTTTATCTACCCCATAACGGATCACGCGGCAGTGGGTGGGAATGTCTTGATAGGACGCGATGCCCGGAGAGTCCGCATTGATGGCGGCAAAACCGTCGGCCGGCAGGGCGCGTACCAGTTCAAATTTGGTCTTTTGGATATTTTCCAGCGAGCCGAAGGTCTCCAGGTGCATCGGACCGACAGAAGCGACGATTCCGATGGAAGGGTGCACCAAATCGCAGATTTCCCGAATATCCCCCGGCTGCTTGGCCCCCATCTCCACGATAAAGACTTGGTGGTGGGGCTGAAGTTGCTCGCGTATGGTACGGACGACGCCGAGGGTGGTATTGAAGTTACCCGGTGTGACCAGTGTATTATACTTTTCCGAAAGGATGCGATAGAGGTAATTCTTGGTGGAAGTCTTGCCATAACTGCCGGTAACTCCGATGACGATCAAGCCTTTGTGCTCCCGGAGCATACGGGCGGCGTCGTTGTAGTACCAGCGGGTGATGGCCTTTTCAATCGGCTGGTTTACGGCATTGGCCAGCAGCAATATCCATTTCGAAGCCATCAGAAGCACCGAACTCACGACCCAGATTGCCAGCGGAAGCGACCATCCGCCCCAGGGCAGGCCACAGATGCCAGCCACATCCGAAGTGCCTGCAGCCCGGTCCGATGCAAGGCCTGCATCAAGCGCCCCTGAAGCACATGAAAAACTGCCGCACAGCGCCAGACAGCCCCATACTCCGCCGGCAAAAAGCAGGAGCGTCAAGATAATATCGGTCACGAACAAGCGTTTGACGCGGGCCGTCACGGCCAGAGGAATCTTGACGGGCAGGGGCAGCAGCCAGGCCAGAAAGGCGGAATAAGCATTGCGCGGGCCTCTCCACCAACGCATGAAACGCTCGGGCCGGTAGGAGTTCTGCTGGAACATCCGGGTTTCAAAAAGCAGATAGGTCCGGTAAAAATAGACGGCCAGCACCAACAGCAGGGCGGAAAGCGCCCCGGCGAAAATCTTGCTTATCATCGCTCCCCTCCTTCGAGATAAGATGGCATCTGCTTCCCATCGTGAGTCCCGGTCTGGCCATCAGCCTCCATTTCAAAAAACGCCCTCACTTCACGGGCAAACGGCTGCGGGGCTTCGACGAAGGCGGCGAAATGACCGGCTCCGGGGATGACCACCAGACGGGTCGGGGCCGGGATGAGCCGCTCCATCAGATGCGCATCGGAAAGCGGTGTCGCCGTATCTTTCTCTCCCCAGAACAGCAGGGTCGGTGCCTGGATGGCGGGCAGACAGCCGCTCAAGTCACGGTTGACCACCTTGGAAAAGACAGGCTTCATCCGCTCGGAAGCCGCCTTGTAGTCGGCTGAGCCCTGATGGGCCCGCCACAATTCAAAGAGATCCGGACGGCGGAATATTTTCAAAACCACAAATTTCTTCAATTTATAGGTATAGACACGGCGGTAATAGCCGAGCGTCCGCTTGGGCCGCACGCCCGCCGCGTCCACCAGGACGATCCGCGTCACGACATTGCGCGAAGCATAGAGGATGGACATGCGGCCGCCGAAAGAATGGCCGACCAGCGAGACCGGCCCCGGACAATGCGCCGCCACAAAAGCCTCCAGCATATTTACATACTCGTCCATCCCCCAGGCCGTCGCCGGCTCATCCGAGCGTCCGAATCCCGGCAGGTCGAAATTATAGACCGTGTAAGAACGGGACAACTCTTTCGCGAGCGGGACGAACAATTCGTGGGTACATCCCCAGCCATGCAACAGCATGACGGCCGGACCTGCGCCCGAACATTCATAATAGACACGGGTGCATTCGGACTCATTCCCCTGTACGCCACACTGCTTATACTCAAAAAGCGCCATCTCCCGTTAAAAAAAGAATTCGTCTTCTTCCTGCTTTTTCCGGTCCACATCGGCATCGCTGCCGTCACAGTCCAGTTGGGCCGCATCGACACCGCCGGGAACGGCAAAGCGCTCATCGTCCCGGAAGCCCAGAGACTTGTCTGCCCGGCACTTGGTCATAAAGATGCCCCATATCGGCAAAGCCATATTGGAGCCGCCGCCCAGCGCCAGGGCTTCGAAGTGGATTTGCGGATCCTCGCCACCCACCCAGACACCGGCCGTCAGACTCGGGGTATAACCGATAAACCAACCGTCGGAATTGTCGTTGGTCGTACCGGTCTTGCCCGCGATTTCTCCGGTCAGTTTATACTTGGCCCGCAGACGGTAGGCCGTACCGTGATTGACCACTCCCTGCATCAGATTGGCCATCAGCCAGGCAATCTGCGGATTGATAGCCTCGTGACGGGTGTTGGAGCCGGTACTGATCACATTCCCCATGCTGTCTTCGATTCTCGTCACGAAAATGGGACTCACATACATCCCCTTAGAGGGGAAAGTGTTGTAGGCGGACACCATTTCAAAGACATTCACTTCGGCCGAGCCCACACAGATGGACGGGACCTCGGGAATATAACTGCCCACCCCCATCTTGTGCATCAGATGCACCATCGGAGCCGGACCGAAACGCTTCATCAGATACGCGGAAATATTGTTGGACGACTTGGAAAGGCCCCATTTCAGCGTGACATTGTTGCCGATCCACTCGTCTTTGTCCGTACTGCGGGGGGTCCAGACATTGCCGTCGGGCAGATAGAAGGTCTGCGGGACATTGTCCACGCGGGTACAAGGGGTCAGCCCCTCCTGCATGGCGAGCGTATAGAGGAAAGGCTTGATGGTGGATCCCACCTGGCGCTTGCCCTGACGGATGTTGTCGTACTTGAAATACTTGTAGTTGGGGCCGCCGACATAGGCTTTGATATGGCCGGTGACAGGCTCGATGGCCATAAAGGCGGCACGCAGGTGGGACTTGTAATACCGGATGCTGTCGTCCGGGGTCATGACCGTATCACGGTAGCCTTTTTTCTCCCAGGAGAACACGCGCATCCGGGTCTTCTCCTGGAAGGTCTTGTAGATTTGCGCGTCCGAAAGGCCTGCGGCCTTGAGGAAACGGTAACGGTCGCTGTAGCGGCGGGCCTGCTTCATGATACGTTCGACCATCTCTTTGGGCGTATCGTTGTCGAAAGGGCGGTTGCGCTTGCCCCGCAAATCCCGCCAGAAGGCTTTCTGCAAGTCTTGTCCCAGGTGCTCGGCCACAGCCTCCTCGGCATATTGCTGCATCTTGTAATTGATGGTCGTGTGGATGCGCAGACCGTCCCGGTCAAGGTCGTAACGGCTTCCATCCGCTTTGAAATGCTTGTTGAGCCAGCCGTACAATTCGTCGTCCGCCCACTGCAGGGAATCCACCCGGTAATCTTCGTACTGCGCATAGGATTTGCGCTTGGGCTCCTTGGCGTTCATGATACGCCGGAGCATATCGCGGAAGTAAGGCCCCTTGCCGGCGTTGTGGTCCTGGACCTGGTACCGCAACTCGATGGGCAAGGCGGCGATGGAATCGTATTGCGCCTTGCTCATGAAGCCGTTCCTGCACATCTGGGAAAGGACGAAATCGCGGCGCTGACGGGCCCGCTCCGGATGCAGTTGCGGGTTGTACCGGGTCGGAGCATTCACGGCCCCCACGAGCATCGCGCTCTCCTGCGCGGTCAGTTCGGACGGAAGTTTGTCAAAAAAAGTCCTTGCCGCCGCCCGGATGCCATAGGCGCTGCTGCCGAAGAAGACCGAGTTGAAATACATCGTGATAATCTCGTCCTTGGTATAGTTGCGCTCCAGTTTGACGGCGGTAAACCACTCCCGCAACTTGATCCAGGTCATCTTGACCGCATACACACCGGGGATGGAACTGCGGGCCTCCGCACGGGGGTAGAGGGTCTTGGCCAACTGCTGGGTGATGGTACTGCCGCCGCCCTGCTCGCTTGCGCCGCCCAGGATGGTCTTGAAAATCACGCGGCCCAGACTTTTGAAATCGACGCCCGAATGTTCGTAGAAACGGCAGTCCTCGGTGGCGACCAGCGCATGGACCAGATGCGGGGACAACTGGTCGAAGGTCACATAGGAACGGTTTTCTATATGGAATGTCGTCAGGATCTGCCCATCGTCCGACAGGACCTGGGTCGCAAGTTTGTTCTCGGGATTCTCCAATTCCTCGAAAGAAGGGATTTTCGCGAAGAGCGCGACCGACAACAACAGCAGAAAGGCTATCGCCAAAGGGGCACAGACCACAATCCACGCCCATTTGATCACTTTATTTTGTGTTTGGACTTTCATTTTTTCTCAAAATTCTCACAAAATTAACAACAAAATTTGAAAAATCCTTTGATTGTTCCTTACTTTGCAGTCCAATTTGCGATTTGCTGCGGCAGATTGCTCCGCAAAAGTATAGAATGATGGGAAAAAACCTTGTTATCGTCGAGTCACCCGGGAAAAT
>CAMNQO010000073.1 GCA_946549475.1 uncultured Bacteroidales bacterium | reverse complement strand
CCACAATGATGATGTTCTTGCCTTCCACCTCGCCGATGGCGGTAATCTTGTCCACGACATTGGCCTTGGCGCGGGTCTTGTGGCAGATAATGACCGGGCACTCCAGGTATTTGGCATACGCCTGCGCCCGCTTGGCGCCGCCCATGTCGGGAGCGGCGATGGCCAGGTCCTTGATTTTCATTTTTTTCAGATAGGGAATGAAAACCGTGCTGGCATATATGTGTACCACCGGAAAATCGAAAAATCCCTGAATCTGGTCGGCATGCAGGTCGCAGGTCATCACCATGTCCGCCCCGGCCACATGCAGCAGGTTCGCCACCAGTTTGGCCCCGATGGACACGCGGGGACGGTCTTTGCGGTCCTGGCGGGCCCAGCCGAAATAGGGCATGACCGCGATGACTTTGGACGCGGACGCCCTTTTGGCGGCATCAATCATCAGCAGCAGTTCCATCAGGTTGCCGGCCGGAGGACAGGTGGACTGGACGATGAACACGGTGCAGCCGCGTACGCTTTCTTTATAGCAGGGCTGGATCTCCCCGTCGCTGAAAGTGTCGATAGACACATCGCCCAGTTTGACGCCCATAAATTTGGCTACATTCTCCCCGAATTCGTGGGAGTTGCGGCATGCGAAAACTTTCAAAGGATGTACGTTGTTCATAGGATTTATTGTTTGTTTTCTTCTTGCAGTGTTTTCAGCACCTGGCCGATATAGTTCAGGATTTCCTCGCGCCCCATACCCGTCTCGGCCGAGGAAACGAAGACCGGGGGCAGGCTCTCCCAATGTTCCAGGATGGCCGCCTTGTCCTTTTCAATCTGGGCGGAGAGTACCGTCGGGCCGAGTTTGTCTCCCTTGGTGAAGATGATGGCGAAGGGAATCTGTCCCTCTCCCAGTTCGAAAAGGAAATCCATGTCCACCTGACCGATGTCGTGGCGGGCGTCAATCAGCACGAACAGCATCACCAGGTCGGGGGAGAGGTTGATATAATTGCGGATGACTTGCCTGAGTTTCTTCTTGCCGGCTTCCGACATCCGGGCGTAACCGTAGCCCGGCAGGTCCACCAGATACCAGTTCCGGTTGATCAGAAAATGGTTTACCAGCCGCGTCTTGCCGGGCTTGGAAGAGGTGAGGGCCAGCCCTTTGCGCTGGCAGAGCATATTGATGAGGGAAGACTTTCCCACATTGGAGCGTCCGATGAAAGCAAATTCGGGAAAGGCCTGTTTCGGCCTCTCCGAAATCGTCGTACTGCTTCCCGCGAATAATGCTTCGGTAATTTTCATCCCCTTGGCGGCGCCTTCGTCTTGCTGCTGACGCGGTGCAAAGATACGCAAAATAAATTGCAAAATCTTGGAAAGCGTCCGAAATTCTTGCATATTTTGAGCGAAATTGATACCTTTGCCCGATTGTGCATGGAAAGGTTTAATCTACATAAAACAGCAATGAAAACTATTTCAAACATCCTCAAGGGGGGGGCAGTAACAGCCATCCTTCTTGGCGCGACCTTCTGCGCGAAACAGACTCCCGCTTCTGACGGAAAGGACACTCCCAAGCCCGAAACACTCACCGAAAGGGCCAACTGCTTTGTCGTGAAGCCGGGAGCCTATGTCGCTTTCAAAGCCTGCATGGGAAATTCTTCCGCCAATGTCGCTTTCGACAAGGCCGGTCTGGTCTGGCAGGACAACAAGAGTCTGGTCGAGTCCGTCGCCAAGGACGGAGACAAAATTGTCGTAAAACTGGCCGCCGGCCAGGAGGGGAATGCTGTCGTCTGCGCCGTCAACGATGCCGATACCACCTGGAGCTGGAGTCTCTGGGTGCTGAACGATAACATTCAGGATGTTGCCGTCTCGACGGAAGCCGGCAGCGCCACTTTCATGGATCGCAATGTCGGCGCCTTGTCGGCAACGGCAATGGATGCCTCTTCCATCGGCAATGTCTATCAGTGGGGCCGCAAGGACCCTTGGGCCGGTCTGGATTATGAAGGCTCCCTCAAGAAGATGTATGCCCTTGACGGAAAGGAAGTCACCCGGGGCAATCTGACCCTTCCCGACGAGAGCTTGAGCAATGTGGACAATGCGGTTGCAACCCCGATGACCCACTGGTATCAGGTTTATGCTTCGACTTCAAAAGGCAACTGCTCCTGGCTTTCCACGGCTTTCGATGCCGAAGAAATCGCCAGCGCCGACACCCTTTGGAACAACAACGGCAAGAAGACCATCTACGACCCCTGCCCCGCCGGATACAAAGTGGCATCCCAGGCGGACTGGAATGTCGTGAAGGGCTATGCGACGGCCGAGCCTGCCGATACGACCAAAATCATCGATCCCGCTTACACGGTCTCCGAGGAGGTCTCCGGGAAATGGGCGGAAAAATATGCCTATCAGTATAGCAAGCAAGTCCAGTTCCGTGGCGGGAAATGGGGCCCTCTGACAATCATGGTCAATGGTGAACTGAACCATCTGCTATCCATCGGCAAGAATGTGGGCGCCCTGCAGCCGACCGCCGAGATCTGGACGGCCAACATCGATCCCAACTTCAAAGGCAACAAGAGCAATTTCCGTGCGTATGCCACGGTGCTGAACGCCTCCTGGGTCTCGGCGGACCAATATCTGAAAATGGGCAATCTCAATACCGCTTCCGGTCTCAACCTGGCGCACGAACTGCCGGTACGCTGCGTGAAGGAGACAGTCGCCGCCGAAGAGTAAGTCCGGGGAGTTGGGCAATATGAAGAAATATCTATCTCTGCTGATGGTGGCGGCCCTGCTTGCCGTCAGCGTTTCTTGCAGCAAAGAAAATACCGACGGGAAAGGCGGCAATTATGGCGATCTGGCCATTTTCTGGGGCGCCGATGAATATGCGGTAGAGGCGGGACAGAGCGTGGCGATGTCCTTCACGGTCGTCGGTACGGAAGGTGCCGCCGTCAAATGTACGGCGGAGGTCAGCGACGCGGATTATACCTGCAAGATCAAGGTCAATCCCGACTATACCGGCGTGGTGACCGTGACGGCGCCGGATATCGTCCTCAAGAAGAAAAATCTGAAAGTGACGCTGTCGGTGACCGACAAGGCGCACGGCCGCGCGGAAGAGCAGGAAGTCCTCCTGGTGTCCAACAAGTCCGAAGACCTCTCCGTCAGCCTGGCTGCCGACATCAAATCGATGGCGGCCAAGGCGGGCTCGTCGTTCGACGTTCCTTTTGTCATCGGCGGTCTCTCTTCGGCCGTCCTCAAGACCCGGACCGTCACCCTCAGCAGCGGCTGGGACGCTTCCACGACCTGGCCCACGGCGGACAAGCCCACCGGAATCATCCGGGTGACGGCTCCTGCGACGCTCGGCAACAGCCTCAATATCAAAATGGACATTGCAGATGATTACACCCGTACCGCACAGATGGATGTGACCATCGGCATCGTTCCCATCGAAACGACCGCCGGTGCGGCCAACAGTTTCATCGTGGCTCCCGGCTCGACCCTGACCATCAATGCCGTCAAGGGCAACTCTACGGAGCAGCTCGACTTTGACAATGCCGGACTCGTCTGGCAGGGCAACAAAGGGATGGTCAAGTCCGTCTCCGGCAACGGTACGGAGAAGGTCGTGGTGGTGTCCCTCGCGGCCGGCAAGGAAGGCAACGCCGTCGTATGCGCCCGCAAGGGAGATGTCATCGTATGGAGCTGGCACGTCTGGGTCACCGATTATGATCCCGATGAGGATCCTTTCGTCTGGACCAATGGCGACAATGTCAGCTTTACCTTCATGGACCGCAACCTGGGCGCGATGAGCAATGCCCAGAAAGACTGGAAGTCCTTCGGCCTCTTCTACCAGTGGGGACGCAAGGACCCCTTCGTCAGTTCCACGGGCCTGGAATCCTCGGTCGAAGCCAAGATGTACGACATCGACGGCAACGAAGTGGAAACCAAAGTGCAGGACCGTCCTGCGACCGAAGGCGACGGCAACAATCTGGCGCTTTCCATCGCCCATCCCGACGTTTTCCTCTCCTGCACCAACAGCAACCTGCCGCGCGACTGGTTCGCATCCCGTTCCGCCGGTCAGAACAACGATTTGTGGGGTGGAGACTCTGGTCTCAAGACGATTTATGACCCCTGTCCGGAAGGCTGGACCGTTCCGGTGGCGGGAGATCCCTGGAAATTCCGTTTCCAGTATGAGAAAGAGGGAAAGCTCAACGATTCCAAGCCCTATAATCCGGAAAAACCCTGGTATATCGATGACGAGAGCCTGGGCTTCCGTTACAGGACGGAAGGCGGCAAGGAATACTGGTTCCCCTTCCCCGGCAAGCGCGAGATCGCGGATGGCTTTGTTTCCGGCGTAGGAGGCGGTGCGCAGATTCATACGCGCAGCACCTCGCAGACCTACTGTGTCGTGGAAAGTTTCGCCTGGGGCAACCCTTCTTCCGAGTTCCAGCTCAACCGTCCGTATGGTAATTCCGTCAGATGTATAAAAGAATAATTATCATCGCTTTTCTTCTGCTGGCCCCGTTCTTCTCACAAGCGTGGGCCGGCAGTGTGAAAGGCATCGTCAGACAAGAAAGCGACGGCGATCCGCTTACCGGGGTCGCCGTCACTGACGAAAAGGCTGGCCGGTCCGTCATCACCGACGGCGAGGGCCGTTTCGTCATCGAAGCCTCGGAGGGGACGGTGCTGACCTTCTCGTTCCTGGGCCTGCAGACCGAAACGGTCACGGTCGGCCGGCAAAGTTTCATAGAGGTGTTCCTGCGGGAAGACGCCAAGGTGCTTGACGACGTCATTGTCGTGGCTTACGGCACTTCCACCAAGGAATCCTTCACCGGCTCGGCAGAAGTGGTCCGCGCCGACAAAATCAAGGACCGTCCCGCGACGGATGTGACCAAGATGCTGGACGGGCAGGTCTCCGGCGTGATGACCACTTCCGGCAGCGGCCAGCCGGGCAGCGGCTCCGACATCCGCATCCGCGGCTTCGGCTCCATCAACGCCTCGAATGCGCCGCTCATCGTCGTGGACGGCGTGCCCTTCGACGGCGACCTCAATTCCATAGGCAGCGCGGACATCGAGAGCATTTCCGTGCTGAAGGACGCTTCGGCCGGCGCCCTTTACGGGGCCCGGGGCGCCAACGGCGTGCTCATCATCACCACCCGCAGCGGAGAAGAGGGAGGGATGACCGTCAGCCTGAGCGCCAAGGCGGGCGTCAATTCCCGTTCGCTCCCTTTCTACGAGACGATGGATGCCCGGCAGTATATGGAGCATATCTGGCGTGCGAGTTACAACGACATGGTCTATTCCGAAGGCTATCTGCCCGAAGATGCCCTGCCGCTGGTTCCGGGACGGGTCTCGTCCACCTTCCTCGGGCAGGACGGGCAGTACAACCCCTTCAACCTTCCGCTCGCTTCCCTGTATGACGCGGACGGGAAAATCGTTCCCGGCGCCACGCAGAAATGGGACGAAAACTGGCTCAAGGAGGCGATGGCGCCTTTCCCCGTCCGCCAGGAATACCAGATCGGCGTCAGCGGGGGCGGCTCCAAGGCCCGTTACAGGGCCTCTTTCAGTTTCCTCGACGACCAGGGGACTCTCAAGACGACTTCCTTCCGCCGCTACACGGCCCGTGTCGGCGGCGACTTCCAGCCCCGGAAATGGTTCCGGCTCGGCGCCAATATCAACTATGCCCATTCCGACAGCCGCTTCCTCGGCGCCGGCGGGAGTACCGGCAACAATGTCTGGTACTCCGCGATGATGATGGGCCCCATCTATCCTTTGTACAAGAAGAACGCCGACGGCAGCGATGTCCTCGAAAACGGACGGCGGGTCTTCGATTACGGCTCTTCCCGTCCGGCGGGCGCCCAGAACAACCGCAACAGCGTCGCCACCCTCTTCGACGACGGCTATGCCACCGCCGCCGACAATGTCAGTCTCCGCGCCTACGCCGCCTTCGAGTGGAAGGGCCTGGAACTTTCCACGCATATCGGGGTGGACAATGCCAGCACCAACGAAGATACGCGTTACAACCGCGTGTCCGGCAATGCGGCCGGAACCGGGCGGCTCACCAAGGAGTCGCTCAAGACGCTGAGTTATACCTGGAACCAGCTGCTGTCTTACAAACACGATTTTGCGGGCGGGCATCACATGGATCTGATGGCCGGGCACGAGTTCTACGGCTATCGCGACCGCTATATCCTGGCGGCGCGGACCGGTTTCCCCTTCGATGCGTTCGAAGAACTGGCCCTGGCCTCCACCCTGGCCGAAGCCAATTCCGCTTCCGACCGCTACTACATCGATTCCTGGCTCCTGCGCGGCAATTACAGTTATGCGGACCGCTATTATTTCAACGCCAGTTTCCGGATGGACGGTTCTTCCCGTTTCGAAAAAAATCACCGCTGGGGCGCCTTCTGGTCCGTCGGCGCATCGTGGCGGATTTCCCAGGAGCCTTTCCTGCGGGATGCCTCCTGGCTCAACAACCTGACCCTCAAGGCCAGTTACGGCGTCCAGGGCAATGACAACCTGGGCTCCTACTATGCCTGGCAGTCGCTCTACAGTATGGCCTATCCCAACGCCAACCGCAGCGGCGCCATCATCACCTCCCTGGAAAACGCACAGGTCACCTGGGAGAAAAACGGCAACCTGAACGTCGGCCTGGAGATGCGCATCTTCGACCGTTTCAGCACGACGCTGGAATATTTCAACCGCACGACCACCGACCTGCTGCTGGATTATCCGCTGCCCATTTCCACGGGATTCACGGGCTATTATGCCAACGTGGGCAGCATGGTCAACCGCGGCGTGGACGCGACTTTCAGCGTGGACATTTTCTCAGGGAAGGACTACAACTGGAACGTCACCCTCATCGCTTCCAGCCTCTCCAACAAGGTGCTCAAACTCACCGGTGACGGCAGCGACATCGTCAGCGGCAATTTCCTCATCCGGGAAGGGGAGCCCGTCAATACCTTCTATCTGGCCCGCAGCGCGGGAGCGGACCCGGCGACGGGACAGCAGCTCTACTGGGCCTACCGGAAAGATGCGGCCGGAAACAGAATCGCGGGCAGCGAGTACATCACCAACGATGCCACCCTCGCGTCCTCCTGCAAGTACCTGCTCGGCAGCCGTATTCCCATCGCTTACGGCTCCTTGGCCACCTCCGGTTCCTGGAAGGGCATTGACGCCAGCCTGCTCTTCACCTGGTCCGCCGGCGGGAAAATCTACGACAGCGTCTATCGCAGCCTGATGGAACCGTCCTATCCCGGTCAGACCTATCACGTCAACGCCCTGCGCAGTTGGACGACGCCCGGTCAGGTGACGGACGTCCCGCGCGCGATGACCGGTCTGGTGACGACGGCCACCGACCGTTTCCTGATAGATGCCTCCTATTTTGCCGTCAAGAGCGTCACCCTCGGCTACACGCTGCCGGCCGCCTTGCTCGCCAAGGCGAAAATCAAGCAGCTGCGCTTCTATGTGGCGGGCGAGAATCTCTGGCTCTTCTCCGCGTTGCGCGGTCTGGATCCGCAGGCCAGTTTCAGCGGCGGCACATCCTACAGTTACACCCCCAGCCGCACCGTGACCCTCGGTGTGGACTTCAAATTCTAAAGGAGGAACGTGAAGATGAAAAACCAACTTTTCCGCCCGGCGGCCGCGCTCCTTCCGCTTCTGTGCGCCCTGCTGTCCTCCTGTTCCGGCCTGATGGACACTTCTCCCTCCATCGATGTGGACAAGCGGCTGATCCTCAAGGATGCCTCCTCGATGCAGGTGGCGATGGACGGCATCTATTCCACGATGTACCGCCGCATCGACTTCGTGACGGCCAACGCCCACCAGTGTTTCGGCAATATGGCCGTGACGCTTGCGGCGGACCTGATGGGGGACGATATGGTGCAGACCGCCCAGGGCCCCGGCTGGTTCTGGAAAGACTATACCTATGAGCAGCGGCAGCGCTATACGGCCAAAATCTGGCGCTGCTACTTCACCTGGAAGTATTTCTACGAAATCATCGGCAACTGCAACTACATCCTCTCGGCCGCCGATGCGGCGGAAGGGGACCGGGCGGTCATCGGTGATGTGGCGGCCCAGGCTCTCGCCGCCCGCGCCTTCGCCTATTTCATGCTCATCCAGTCCTATCAGCAGACCTATGTCGGGCACGAGGATCTGCCCGGCGTTCCCGTCTATACCGAAGCGACCGGA
>CAMNQO010000072.1 GCA_946549475.1 uncultured Bacteroidales bacterium | reverse complement strand
GTTTCGCCGACTTGCCAGAAGAAGGTATAAGACAATCCGCCCGCACGCAGCCCCATCAGGATCAGAACGCCGGTCAGAAAGACATATACCATCCATCTGAATCTTTTTTGAAAGATGTTTTCTATGCTCATCGGCACCAGGAACAACATATACAAGGTAAAATATTCCCCTATTCGGATCATGGCCCCGTCCAATGAGATCAAAGGGACCGTCATCGTAATCAACGGAAGCATCGCATACAGCCAGGAACTGTCGTTTTTCTGGGAAATCTGCCTCCGGGGGATGCCGAAGAGGCAGAACAACGACAAAAGTTCCATCATGAAAATATAAGTCGAGGCGCTGCTGACAGAAGAGGAAAAGCCATAATCCGAGTAGTAATCATTCGCCATGAATGACGCGACAAACAGCATCAGAGGGCCCGCATAGCGAAGCGTTACCGGAATCGTCAGGAATGATGCGACATGCAGCGGTTTGAGCCAACGCTGCAAAAGCAAGCCGAAAACGGGGACCAGCAAGAAGATAAGCAGGGAAATGTGGATGGTCGCCCCGAACAAGAGCAAGAGGATGGCCGGAATGTATTTACGATCGGCAAAACAAAGGAAAGCCATCATGGACAGCCCGATTGTAATCTGCTGCCGGATTCCGGAAAGGGCGATGATGCTGAACAATGTCACATACAAAGTAAAAGCGAAAACCAGTTGCATGTGAGAATGCAGGAAGCGTTTTAACAGCAAGGCCAGCGGAATGAAGAAAATGAGGTCCGTGAAAAAGAGGAAGAGATTGAAATTGTCCGTTATCGACAGACAGATTTTCTGAAACACGAGATAGCCGGGATCCTTCCCTTCGCCATCGACATAACTTTCCACGAAAGCCTCCCCGATTTCCGCCCAGTCCATCATAGCCGCGTCCTGGAAAGCGTTGTAATAAGCCTTCGTATCAGGTCCCACGGAAAGACTTCTGAGACAAGACTCGAGTATCAGCAGGGTAATGATGATGCCGATAAAAAGCCCCATGCCTCTTTGTCTGTTACGGACAAACGAAGTCAAGTAGCCGGCCAACAGGATGGCCAGGAATAATACGAGATTGATATTCATCGCTTCCGACTTGCCATATCCCGATAAACATCCATGTATTGCTTCAGATTCGTTGCTTTGTCATAGTGAATCCGCGCATACTCCCGCATCTCCCGGCGCAGCGAATCCGGAACGGACAAGGATGGCAAGACGCCGGCCATGGCTCCGACATCGTGGGGCGCAAACTTGAATCCGTAAGGTCCGGGTATTTCACTGCAGGCCGTACTGTCGAAAACCAGCGGGACTGCACCGCAGCTCATCGCCTCCGCAATGACCTTTCCAAAGGTGTCTTCGACGGAAAAATGTGCATAAGCCGTAGCCAGCGAATAGGCGACGGAAAGTTTACGGCTATCTTCAATATAGGGAATATGGATGACGGAGGAAGGGAAAGAACAGTTTCCGGCGGCCCGTCCGATCAGGATCAGAACATAGTCATCCGGGAGCAGCGAGGCCAGACGGACGGCATCATCGTATTTGGAATGACCGGGGACCCAGTCCTGACTGACGGACACGATGAACCGGGAACGGGATGGCAAATTGTATTCCGCACGGAATGATTCCATCTCGGCGGGAGCGGCCGGTCTGAACAGGTCGGAATCGACCCAATTGTAAATACACCGGATTTCATGTCCGTGGCCGGCCAGGATGGACTGTTCCGCCTCCGCTTTCAACCACTGTGAAACGGCGACGACCGTCATGGGAGACATGCGAGAATAAAAATCCTTTTTCTGCCGGAAAATCATCCGCGACCGGTCAAAAAAGAAACTGGGGGCAATGGTCTGACGGACAAGCGGACAATGATGACATTCCGTTTTCCATTTTGTACATCCTACATCTGTATAATGGGCGCACTTTCCGGTAAAATTAAAACAGTCGTTCAAGGTAAAGACGACAGGTAATCCCTTATCTATCAGATAAGAAAAGAGCAAGGGATAATGAAGATAATTGCAATGCAGATTGTGCAGATGGACGACATCCGGCTTGATGGAATCCATCCACCGGAGCAATTTCCGCGTACCGGACACGGTTCCATAGCCATGCAGCCCCGCCATCCGGGTGAAGAACAGATTGTGGAAATGATTTTCGCAGACAGTCCCTATTTTGAAATCGTCCGGATCCTTGGACGAGCCCTGGCCATACGCAACAGAACACGCATGCCCTTCAGTCCTGATCCTCTCCGACAGGTCTCGGACGATATGGCCCGTACTCCCGCGATCGACGACTGAATTGATCTGTACGATATGCATCGCTATTCCAATGACTTTTTGATGGCATCCAGATAACCATGCCCATAGCGGACATCCGGCTCCAGATAATTGCCCTCCCCCCACTCGTTCCAGGAACGGACCAGAATGAGCCTGTGCTCCTGTGCTTTGTCTTCGACAAGCCTGACGGCATCCTGCATCTGTCCGGCAAACGCTTCGGGCGTACTGTCCGTATAGACGACACAGTCCTTTCCGCAACGGGGGCTGCGGTCCCAATTCGGCAATGCCGTCGGATAAACATTTTCAAGACGGTCCTCGTCTGAAAAGAAATGGCGGTTGATGTCCGTCTGCTTATAACGGACCAGATGATGGATATGGAGATATTTCGGCAGGGCGATGGCGGCATAAGCCTTCAGGAGACTGCACTCCTGCTCGGCTTTTGCCGTACCGACCGTATTGACCGCATCAAAGCCGGAGGCCGTCAGATGGGCGATTCTTTGCGTCAAAGATTCTTTCATGCGCAAGGGCTTGCTTTGGATCATGGCGACGAAATGGATTCCCGGCAATGCATGTTCCCGGGCCAGGCGGCGCCATGTCCGGATCAACTCACGGACTTGCGGAAAATAAGGGTCATAGATGAAAAATACAGGTTTTCCATCGACACGGATATAGCGTCGGTCCCGGAATGCCGGCAAGAGGGCCTGAAAATGTCCGATAAAGTCAGATTCGCCCGGATAAGATTGTTCCATCAGGATTCGAGACGGCTCTCCGATGATACGCAATGCCGTCCATGTCTTGTCAGACCAGGAATGATTGGCCCAGGCCAGACAGAACGGGAAATCGGGCTTGCCGGAAGACAGGACTTCTTCAAAGGGTTTTTCGAGCAGTCGCTTTCCGTTGCCGAACCAATAATGCCAGTAACAGAAGCCCTCTATCCCCGCCTCGCGTGCCAGGCTGGCCTGGCGTTCCCTCACCTGCGGATCCAGCAAATCGTAGAATCCCAAATCGGAAGGCTGCCTGGGCTGTTCGTGTCCCCGGAAAAGCGGTTTTGCCCTGCGGACATTGGTCCACTCGGTAAATCCCTTCCCCCACCAGAGGTCATTTTCGGGGATGGGATGGAACTGGGGCAGATAGACGGCTATGACCCGTGCTTTTTTCATGATTCAGGACTTGGATTTCTGTTGAAATTTACTGATGACGAATGCCCGGAGATACAATCGTTCCGCACGCTTGAGCCCGACGAGCCATACGACGGCGGAAATCCAGATCAGGTCGGTACAACAAATGCCCAATGTTGAAAACAACCCGCCGGAAAAGCGACGGAGCGAAAGCGGAAGGACGACAGCAAGCGATGAAACGACGAGGATGGGGCGGATGACCTGGCGAAAATACCCGGACAGTCCGATGCCGCACAACTTTCTGGAATAATACAAATAAAGAAAATAATGGATGGTATGGCTGACCAGAATGAAGACGGAAACGATGTATGGCGGCGCTCCGGCCCTGAGGGAAAAGAAACTGGCCGCCAATTGGATCACAAAAACGACACTGGTGGAAATCTGTATTCCCCTGATGTTGCCATTCGCCATGATGGATGTCGTCAGAGGATGGGCCAGCGCATCTGTCAAGTATGCCAGCATGACATATTTACAGAACGGGACCGTATATTCCGGTACTTCCACGAGCCAGAGGGACAAGAGTTCTTCCAAATTGAAGATAATCGGAATAAACAGGAGCAGGAACAGATAATAAGAAAAGCGGGACGACTGATACAAAAGACGCTGGTGATCCTCCCGTTCACCTGCGGCATAGGTCTTGACCAACTGGGGCTGGAAAGCAGTCTGGAAATTCGTCAGGAACAGATTGACTGCATTGTACACTTGGGAAGCCACTCCCCGGGCCGCATTGACCGCTACGGAATAGAAGCGGTTGAGAAAGATATTTTCAAACTGGAGGGTCATCGTCCGCGTGCCTCCGTTCAGGACGGTCCATCCTGAGAAACTGACCATCTCCTTCAAAAGGGCCCTGTCCCACAGATAGCGGTAGCGGACGGTAGAGAAGTATTTGTGACAATAGATCCGATAAAGGATATTGATTAATACGCTGGTTGCCAGGTAGAGCAAGGTGAAAAGGATAAGACGGTCGCAGGAAAAATATCGCAGTACGAGCACGACCGACAATTTCAGCACGGCTTCCAGGATGCCCAGATAGGCATAAAATGTCATTCTTTCGTGGGCGATGATCAAGGCGTTGTCCGGCGTACGGAACAACTGGACGATCAGGGTCGCCAGGGAAATCTGATAGACCCACAACGCGGCATGTTCGCGCCCCGGCGGGACATTGACTTCATGCAGGATATACCACAGTCCGAGGGTCTCCCCCACCAGCAGGAGAAAGACGGAGAAGAGCGCAAACAGATTGATGCCCATGACATAGGTCCGAACGAGACGCCCGGTGTCACCACGCCCGATGGCCACGTTGAAAAAGCGCTGCATCGCCTCCACCAGACTCTGGCTGACAAATGAAAACATCGTCAGGATGCCGGCGATGAGGGAATAGACGCCATAATCCGACACGCCCAACACTTGCAGGACAACCCGGGAGGTATAGAGCGAGACGCCCAGGATCAGGAGCATCCTGATGTAGAGCATCACGGTATTTTTGGCGATTTTTCCTGTATTCAGATTACCCATTCTCCCCTGCGGCTTTCTTGATCGTCGCTATAAGACGACGGTCTATTTCCATCTTATCATGATTTCTTTTCGCACATTCATAAGCCTTCCGGCCATATTCGGCAACAAGTCCGGGATTTTCAGACAACTGCCTGACGGCTTCTCGCAAGGATTCCGCAGAACTGGCAATGATGGCAGCATCGTTTCTCCGGAAATAGTCAATGGGAGCCACATCCTCTTTGGCGATTGCCAGGACACATTTACCCTTGTAGAGATAATCTGTAATTTTGGTCGAGAAGGACAGTCTCGCGATATGGCTCTCCCTCCCGTTCAGCGACTCGGCAAAGACAACGACATCGGCCTCTTGCTGGACTTGATGCACGGTTTCCCTCGAAACATTTCCCCTAAAACGGCAACAGCCCCGGTTGATTCTTTCCAGGTAGCGGGCATCCGGCGGATCCGGAGCATACACATCCAAGGACAAATCTCCCTTTCCGGCGTCATACTGATTGATGACATCCGCCAGCAGGGCCAAGGTTGCCGCCCGCCCGATCAGCAAATTGCCGGTATAGACAAACTTCAGGGGTTTTCCGACCGGACCGGGCCGGTACGAGGTCCCGGAAAAGTCCAGTCCTTTTGTCAGAATGACACTGTCTGTCCCGAAAATGGCATCCGTCTCTTCTTTTTCTTTTTCGACGATGACAAACATTTCTTGACAATGGAGGGCATGATACCGGACCTGCGGTCGCAGGAAAAACCGATGCAGATACGCCCACAATCCATTGCATGCCAGGTAGGAATAGTTGTCATCCGCCATGAAACAGACGGAAGGCTTGCCGGTCAGCTTGATGATATGCCGCTGAATCCAGGACATATAAAGCGTCGGATAGACCGGACAAAAGATGACATCGGGGGCAAAATCGCGTACGAACTGCGCCAATGCGCGACTTTTCCAATGTCCGAGCCACCAGACCAGTTCCCGGCAGATCGTCAGGAAGTAAGAATGGCGCTTGTGGGCTCTTGCGTAACGCCTGTGCTCGCTCTGACTTTGGGGACTGACTGCGGGATTGTTGCGGACTTCTTCTCCGACGCTCCTCCAGAAGCGAAACACGCTCTTGATGACTTCCGATTCACTGATTTGGAAATAGCGGGAAGCCACTTGGGAGTCCGGAGAATCCGCACGCGTATAGACCAATGCCAGACGGGCCGGGTCCCAACAGGAGAAAATCTGCTCCAGGGTATGATTGGCGGCATCGGCCCGCCAGGCCCCGATTCCGACGACAAGTACTTTGGGTAAACGCTCTTCCATCACGATCAGTATGTCTTTATTTTGCAATAAAGACGCAAAAGTCCCGTCGTCATCCGCAGCCCCAGGATCCGGGACAGCGCCGCCAGGGTCCGCGAACGGCGGTCCCGTGCATAGTTGCGCAGGTACAGCAGGCTCCTGACCCTGTTTTTGCAGGTCGCTGCGACAGAGGAAGGATAATAAGAATACAAGATGAGCATGTTGGCCCAGTAGTGGGCCAGGACTGACAGCAGCACGCGCTGATGGGAAAGCGGCAAATCACTTTCCTTCAGGCGTACGGGCCAGGTTTCCAAGATCCAGAGGTTGTCTTGCAAACTCTTGAGCGGAGGCCGGTGGGAGAGCGAACCGGGCCGCTGCCTGTACAATACTATCGATTCTGACAAGGCGTCCATTTTACGGGAATGACACATGAGGGCCAGACTCCAGTTCAAATCTTCACTCAGCATATCCGGCCGGAAAACAATCCCGGCCTGCACCAACAAGTCCCGGCGAACGGCCTTTGTCCATGCGGCTCCGTTGTACATTCCCGTCTCCAGCAAAAGTTGAAGGGCCTTTTCCTGTTCCCATTCTGCCAGACGGGAAGGGTAACGGCAGATTTCAGGTCCCAGTCTGTCCGGGGAATAGTATTTTCTATAGCCGAACCACACTACATCGGAATGGCTCTCCTGGCACTTGGCAAAGAGTTTATCCAGAAACAGATCCGAAGCGATCATGTCATCTGCATCGATGAACAGGACATATTGGCCCGAGGCCAGCGAGAAGCCGGCATTCCGGGCTACAGATTGACCGGCATTCGCCTGGTGGATGACCCGGATCCGTTCATCCTGCTCCGCATATCTGTCACAGATGACCGGACAGGCATCATTCGATCCATCATCCACCAAGATCAGTTCAAAATCCCGGAAGCGCTGTTTGAGAATGCTGTCAACACACGCTTTCAGGTATTCTTCCACCTGATATATGGGAACGATGATACTAAAAAAGGGCATAAAATGGTACAACTGAAGTGCTCCGGCTTGTAAAAAGTTTAACCGGAGCGAGGGCATCCGGCTGAAAACAATCAGCACTGCGGAGGAGAGTCCTGACAACAAGAAATCCGCCGCCGGATGACAGGAACGGGACTTTGTCCAATTCCCGACAAATTTAGCAAAAATATCGCAAGTACCGCCACATCATTCAAAAATACACGGCCCCTTCGGGGCTTCTTTCCGTCACGGTGGAGACAGACGGCACAAGGACAGCCGGGCGGCCTGCTCCTGCGTCAGAATGCCGGCTTTGCGCAGGCCTTCTATCGTCCAGGCGCTGCGGGAGTTGTGTTCGCGGTAGAAAACGATGCTGCGGGCAGTGGCATAAGTCCCGACGGCCGGATGCCGGCGCAGGCTGTCCACGGGCAGGCTCCAGAAAGGATAGGGACGGACGGCGCTCGTATCGACGGCAATCAGGTCGGCAATGGCCTCGAACTTGTCCTGCGAGAAATGATAGATTTCCAGCAACTGACGGATGTCGCTGTAGGCCCCGCCCAGACGCCGGCGGTACAGGACCATCTGCCGGGCGAAATAGCTGCCGATACCGGGCAGCGCGTCAAAGGCGGCGGAGTCGGCGCGGTTGAGATCCAGCAGCGGGATGTCGATATAAGGCTCCAGCCGGGCATAGACGCTGTCGCTGACGACATAAGACTTGGCAAAATCACTTTTTCGCCGGAAACGGCCGCCTTTCTGGCGATAGGCATCGATGGACGCGGCCTGCTTGTCCGTGAAGCCGAGGCGGCGGAGTTCATCTATGGTGACGGTGTTGGGATTGAAACGGAAATTTTCCACCCTGCGGCGGGATGAACGGGACACGATGCGGTCGGCCGCCGGCTCGTGGCCGGCGCTGCGACGGATGAGCATCGGGCCGTCAGCGGCTGGTCGAGGGGCATCCGTAGTTGTGCCGGGGCCGCCGGCCGAGTATCCCGGGT
>CAMNQO010000071.1 GCA_946549475.1 uncultured Bacteroidales bacterium | reverse complement strand
TCGCGACCCCGACCTTGGCAAGGTCGTGCTCTACCAACTGAGCTATTTCCGCAAAATTTCTCCGAAATTTTGCGCTAAATTTGGCTGCGCCTCGGGATAGAAAACGAGTTTTCTCTCCACTCGGCTTGCGCAAATTTTCCGCATTCAAAAACCAAATTCAACAACAATCTTCAAAAGAACATCCGCTCCCGGCGTTCCCGAAAGCGGATGCAAATTTACGAAAGTTTTTTAAATCCGCAAGGGATTTTCAAGATTTTTTTAAATTTTATTGGACTTCCTGCGCAGAAAGAACCAGCCGGCAATTGAGCACGCCGGCAGCAATCACGACATGCTCTGCCGAAGCGGACAGCGTGTACTGTTTGCTGTCCTTCGTTCCTTTCCCGCTGACAGAAATGGCATAATCACCCGTAAAGCCCTTGGCGGAAGCCTTGCAGACATCGCCGTCACGGTAGGATTGAACCGGCGTCTCAGTCCCGTTGTCATTATTCCTAAAGACGACCTGATAGGCATCCGGGCAAGAGATACCCTGACTTTTGACTCCGGACTCGTCGATAATCACATCCGTACCCGTATCAAGGGCATCATTGACCGCTTTCTTGACTTTGTCACAGCCGCTCAACATCAGGATGGCTGCGGCCGCCATCAACAAAAATTTTTTCATCTTGGTTTTTGTTTATAAATTTCGGCAAATATACGAGAAAAAAAGAAAACTGCAAGGGCGAAACAACAGCCGCTACACGCCCAAATGGCAGGTTACACCCAAATCTTTCAGTTCCCGGACCAGTTTCGTACTGACCTGGACCGGTGTCTTACGGGAACGGAGTTGGACACGGTACTTCTTGTCATAGTCGAGAAGATCCAGGACCACGGGCGTCTTGCCCTTGTACTTGCGCAACACTTTGTACGCCTGGTCCATCAACGCCTTGTCAGCCGCGGCCACATCCAGTTCGAGGACAAATTCCTTGACCTTGTTCTCGCAGAGATTGCCCAGGTAGGCCACCTCCTCCAGCCGGAACTCGTGCGGGACATCATCATACTGTTCTTCGGGGCCCGGACGGCGGCGCTGCTGCACCGTCCCTTCCAGATACAGGAAAGCGCCTGCCTGCATGAAATGCTGGAAACGGTCGTAGTCCTTCGTAAAGAGTTTTCCCGCATAGATGCCGTTCATATCCTCCGCCTCGTAACTCAACCAAGGCCGGCCCGAGACCGAAATCTTGGACTCCCGCGTGGTTATCATCACCGCATAACGCACTTTCTGCGTGGTCTTCTTCTCATGGCAGGCGGCAATCAAGGCGGGAAGATCTTCCAGGCTGTCCGGAGCAAAATACTGGCGCTCCACCTCATAAGCATCCAGCGGATGCGCCGACAGATACATCCCGACCAGTTCTTTCTCTTTGTGCAGCAATTCCACCCGGCGCGAAGTATCCGCCTCCGTGGTCACTTCCGGCATGGCCGGGGGCTGGGGTTTCAACTCCTCCACGCTGCCGAACAGGGACATCCCTTCGTCATAGCCGCTGTCATTCTTGAGCAACGCGGCATACTTGGCCAGGGAGTCGAGGTAAATATCCCCGCCGTCGGAAGAGGGCATCTCAAACACCCGCCGGTCTATCCCGAACGAGTCGAAGGCCCCGCTGCAATAGAGTTGCTCGATGGTCCGGCGGTTGAGCCCGAGCGGCGTCTTGCTCATCCTTTCCACAAAATCGACAAGTCCCGTGAAACGGCCGCCCCGCGTGCGTTCCTCCAGGATGCCCATGGCCACATTTTCCCCGAAAGTCTTGATGCCTTTGAAACCGAAACGCACATGTCCCTGCGCATTGACACTGAAATACAACTGGCTCTCATTGACATCCGGAGACAGGACCTTTACCCCGTGCGCCTTGCTGTCCGCCATGATTTTCTGAATCTCTTCCATGTTGAGCGCACATGTGAGGTTGGCGGCAAAAAACTCGGCCGGATAATGGGCCTTGAGCCAGGCCGTCTGGTAACTCACCCAGGCATAGCAGGTCGCGTGCGACTTGTTGAAAGCATACTGGGCAAATTTCTCCCAGTCTTTCCAGATCTTGTCCAGCACCTTTTCCGGATGTCCGTTCGCCATCCCCTGCTTCATGAACTTGTCCTTGAGTTCCATCATCACGGCGATTTGTTTCTTGCCCATCGCCTTGCGGAGTTTGTCGGCCTCGCCTTTGGTAAAACTGGCCAGTTTGCGCGAGAGCAGCATCACCTGCTCCTGATAGACGGTCACACCATAGGTCTCGGAGAGAAATTCCTCCATGTCTGGCAGGTCATACTCAATCTTCTGCTGCCCCTGCTTGCGGGCAACGAAATCGGGAATGTAATCCATCGGACCGGGGCGGTAGAGCGCATTCATAGCGATGAGGTCTTCAAAACGCTCGGGATGGAGTTTGCGGAGCCATTCCCGCATACCGGGAGACTCAAACTGGAACACGCCGGTCGTGTCCCCCCGGCCGTAAAGTGCGTAAGTCGCCGGATCGGCAATGTCGATGGCTTCTATGTCGATGTCCAGCCCGTGCCGCTCCTTGATATAGTCCAGACAGCGATGGATGATGGACAGGGTGTTCAGTCCCAGGAAATCCATCTTGAGCATGCCCACTTCCTCGATGTAGTGGCCGTCAAACTGCGAGGTCCACACATCCAGCCCCGTATCTTTGTCCTTGGACAGACAGATGGGGATATAATCGGTCAGATTGCCCGGCCCGATGATGGTCGCGCAGGCGTGCATACCCACCTGGCGGATGCTGCCTTCGATGTCGAGCGCATATTTTAGCACCTCCTTGTTGAGCGCCTGCCCGTCCTCGAGTTCCGTCTTGAACTCCGGAACCAGGCGATAGCAATTGGCCAGGGTAATCTTGACATCCTTGTCCTCCAGGCCCTTCTGGAAGGTCTTTTTGACCATCCTTTTCTCTCCGGGATGCTCGGGATCGTCTTCCTCCACCTCTTTTTCTATGCGTTTGAATCCCGGCTTGAGTTCATCCAGTTTGGGGTTGAAGGGATATTCCTGCTCGACTTTCTCGCTCAGGCGGTCCGGCACCATCTTCGACAGGCGGTTGGATTCGTCGATGGACAGGTGGCTGATGCGGGCAATGTCCTTGATGGCGCTCTTGGCCGCCATCGTTCCGAAAGTAATCACACGGGAGACATGGTCTGCGCCGTATTTCTGCTCCACATACTCGTGGGCCGCCTGCAGGTTTTCAAAATCCACGTCGATATCGGGCATGCTGATACGGTCCGGATTGAGGAAACGCTCGAAGAGGAGGTCATACTTGATGGGGTCGAGATTGGTAATCCACAGGCAATACGCCACGACCGACCCGGCGGCGCTTCCACGACCCGGTCCCACCATCCAGCCCTGCTTGCGCGAGGCCGCGATGTAGTCCTGGACGATGAGGAAATAATCCGGGAAGCCCATCCGGGAAATGGTCGTCAGTTCGAAATGGATGCGCTCCTGCTGCTCCTCGTTCAAATGTTCCCCATAACGGATATGCGCCCCTTTATAGGTCAGATGGCACAGATAGGCGACGCTGCGGCAGAAATCGTCCCCTCGGTCAGTCCGGGTCTTCTCGCCCGTCTTTTTGTTCTCAACCACTTCGTAACGCCCTTCTTCGATAATATCCTTATAGCGTTCCAAGTGATGGCCGATGTCGGCCAGAAAGTCCTCCGGCAAGTCGAATCTGGGCAGCACATGGCCCCGGTCGATGCTGAACGGCTCGATTTTCCGCATGACTTCGAGGGTATTGTCGATAACCTCGGGATGGTCGGGAAAGAGCGCCCGCATCTGCTCCTCGCTCTTGAGGTACTCCTGCTGGGTGTAGCGCAGACGCTTCTCGGCATCGACATAGGCATTGGTCGTCAGACAGATGAGGCGGTCGTGGGTCGGGCCGTCCTCCTGACGGATGAAATGCACGTCGTTGGTCGCCACCACCTTGACGCCATACTCCTGCGCGAGGGAGAAAATGCCCTTGTTGGCCTTGAGTTGGTTTTCATAGACATCGACCGGCCCGTTCTCCACCTCGGTCCGGTGGAGTTGGACTTCCAAATAATAGTCATCCCCGAAGACACGCTTGTGCCATTCGACAGCCTCGCGGGCCCCGTCCTGGTCATCATTGATGATATGCCGGGGCACATCGCCCTGGATACAGGCCGAGCAGCAGATGAGGTCTTCGTGGTATTGCTCGATGACCTTGCGCGAGACCCGGGGCTTGTTGTAAAAGCCCTCGATGAAGCCCGTGGAGACAATTTTCATCAGATTCTTGTAGCCGTTGTAATTTTTGGCCAGCAGAATCAGGTGCCAGTAGCCCTTGTGCTGAAGGTCCTTGAGCGAGAGGTCGTCCCAGTGCGAGACATAGACCTCGCACCCGATGATGGGGCGTACGATATAATTTCCGTCCGCGTCCTTGTTGCTCTTGTGATTGGCCCATTTCAAAAAATCCTTCACACCGTACATATTGCCGTGATCGGTGATGGCAAGGGCCGGCATATTCAACTCGCGGGCGCGGGCAAAAAGTTTTTCAATATTGCTCAACCCGTCGAGGATGGAGTACTGGGTATGGACATGGAGATGGACAAAAGACATGGCGGACGATCGGATTATCAGAAAATCAAACAGGAAACAATGGGAAAATGGTCGGAGACGAAATGCATTTCACCCGCCTCATCGGGATATTTTTCGGTCACGGTACGGAACATCGGAACCGGACCGAAGCCTTTGGCAAAGATATAATCGATGACCTTGGAGGTCTTGCCCCAGGCATGGAAACTCCCCTCACTGTCGCTGCGCTCTGCCGCGACGCGGACATCCGTCAAGTCCGTACCCTCCAGCACGGCAAAAGCCGGATCCGCAGGCAGCATGTTGAAATCGCCGGTCAGGACGACAGGAAGATGGTCTTTGTTCAGTTCGTCGATTTTCCGGCAGATCAGACGAAGGCCCTCCTCGCGGGCTTTTACGCCCTTATGGTCGAGATGGGTATTGACCATCAGGAAGCGGCGGCCGCTCTTGCGGCTCTTGAAAAGTCCCCATGTCGCCGTACGGAAGCACTGCGCATCCCAGCCGGGTCCCGGGGTGTCCGGCGTCTCACTGAGCCAGAAAGTCCCCCACTTGAGCAAACTCACGGCAGAAGGGTTGTACATCAGCGCGGTCTGCTCGCCCTTTTTCTTGCCGTCCTCACGCCCCACGCCCTTCAGACGGTACTTCTCACAATATTCCTTGAGGGCGGGAATCTGGAGCGGGGTCAGTTCCTGCAAACCGATGACATCGGGCTTGAGCGTATTGATCATATTGACGGCGCTCTTCCAGCGGAACTCCCAGGAGTTGGTACCATCCTTGCGCTGGCCCGTATCGTAGCGGATGTTGAACGACATCACATAGATGCCGTCATATTGGTCGGTTTTCTGCGCACCGAGCCGGGCGGCACCGAAGAGGAACACTGCAAGGAGCAGAACAGATTTTTTGATATTATTCATAGGAATCGGATTCTGTAATTGAGAAACCACTTCCAAAGATAGAAAAAAAACGCAGCATAATGTGCAAAATATTTCTTATTTTTGTGAACAATACTGATACATATTTTACTATTTGTCTGATGGAGAACAATCTTCGCTTTTCATCGCTGGGCAGGATCGGGGCCATTGAGCGGCTCTACGAAGAAAGCCCGTTCCAATCCGCCCGGGAAAGCAGTTTCGCCGGCAAGGATGAACACATCGAGCCGGTCAGCCGCCTGCTCACGGAAGGTATCGACTTCGACTTGAGTTATGTTCCGCTCAAGCACCTGGGTTACAAATGCGTAGTAGAGACGACGGCATTGCTGTACGCCCGCTTTGCGATGCCCCGCAGCCTACGGGTGGACCTGGCGGTGTCCGCCAAACTGGACTATCCACAGATTAAAGAACTGTGGGACGGCATCTGCCTGGCGGCGCAGGACTATGCCTACGCCAGCGTAAGCCTGGACATTTCCGCTTCGCTCAACGGGCTGTGCATCGCGCTTTCCGCCTGCGGCGGCGTCAAAGAGATTGACGCCAAACGGCGTCCCGCAGCCAAAAGCAAGGATCTGCTCTGTCTGTCGGGCAATGTCGGCGGAGCCTGCATAGGCCTGCAGATCCTGGAGCGGGAAAAGACGCGGATGGCGGGCGCGATAAATGCCGCGCCGGCAGCGGACGGCATGGCGGGAAAGGGGGCTTCGCAGCCCCTGCCCGGTCTGGAAAAATACAAATTGCTCGTGGGCGATTATCTGCGGCCGGTACTGGATGCGGACATTCCCCGGCTGATGGCACAGGCCGGTTTCTATCCCTCCCTCGGCGTGTGTGTGGACAAGGGCCTGAGCGATGCCGTCAAACGCCTGACCCGCCAGAGCGGACTCGGTGCCAAGATTTACCTGGACCGCATTCCTTTCGGCGGAGGCCTTTTCGACGCAGCGAAAGAACTGGGAATCGATGCCGCCTCCACGGCCCTCAACGGCGGAGAAGACTGGCGCATCCTCTTTGTCATTCCCATCTGGCAGTTCGAGAAATTCCGTCACGATTTCCAGACCTGGCAGGTCATCGGCCATCTGGCGCTGCCTCAGGCCGGTGCCGGCCTCGTGATGCCCGACGGGGTGGAACTGCCCCTGCGTGCGCAAGGCTGGAAAGAGGAGGGACAGGCGTGAAGCGGCCCGCACAGAATACGCGTTGCCGCGGACTGTGGCTCCTGCTGGCCGTCTTTGCGCTGGCATCCGCCTGTACGGAAGAAAAGGAACTGCGGATCAGGACCTCCTTCGTGGAACTGAACGACGACGAGATGCTCTCCGGCCATCCGGACCGGCTCGACCGCTACAACTGGTCCGTCATCATCGAATATCCGGACAGCATCATCGACAACCGGGGCGTCAACCATCCCGCCCTCTGCGACACGCTCAAGAACAAAGCGCTGGATGTGATTTTCGGCCCGGAAAATGCGGCCAGAGCCCGTGCGGACTTACTTCCTCCGAGCCGTCGGTGGCGCGAGGGAGAGAATGCGTTTGTCCGCCAGGTCAAAGCCCTGACCGATGCGTTCAACCGGAGCAATCGTCTTCAGTATCCGGCTGCCCGCGACACCTTGCGGGGCGACCTGCTTTTCAAAGTGGAAGTCAACGCCTATCTGGCCGGCTCCTGGCAGGACTATGTCAGTTACCATATCTATACCCGGAAAGATGCGTACGGCCATGTCACGATGCAGGAGCGCGGCTTCAATTATGCGCTCGACGGCCGTCGCATATATGAGGCGGACCTTTTCAAAGAGGGATGGGAAGTGTTCTTGCGCGACAAATTGACAGAAGCCTTCCACAAGGGCTACAAAACCTGCGGTCTGCCCCTGTCGGACGGCTCCGTCTCCCCCAACGGCAACTTCAAGTTTGCCCCGGGCGGCATCATCTGGATGTACGATGAAGGGGAGATTGCCCCGCCCGGATATGGAATCCTGCGGGTCACTCTCCCCTGGAAAGAGATTCAGTCTTCGCTTTCGCTCTCGAGGTAAGCCTTGAGCAGTTTCTCCTGCACATCGCCGGGTACCGGCTGGTAGTCGGCAAACTCCATCGTAAAGGTGGCGCTGCCGGAGGTCAGGGAACTCAGCGTCGTAGAATATTTGTAGAGTTCGGCAAGCGGAACGCGGGCCTTGAGGGTGGAGAAGCCGCGGTCGGTCCCCATCCCTTCGATGAGGGCACGGCGGTTCTGCAAGTCGGACATACAGGCCCCCATATAGTCGGCGGGGGTCATGACTTCCAGGTTATAGATGGGCTCCATAATCTTGGGACCGGCATTGCGGAAGGCCTCTTTGAAGGCGTTGCGGGCCGCCAGCACGAAAGAGATTTCATTGGAGTCCACGGGGTGCATCTTGCCGTCATAGACATAGACGCGGATGTCGCGGGCCAGGGAACCGGTCAGCGGGCCTTCGTTCATCTTGTCCATGATACCCTTGAGAATGGCGGGCATAAAACGGGCGTCGATGGCGCCGCCGACGACGCAGTTGTAGAATTCGAGCTTGCCGCCCCACTCCAGGTCGAAGGACTCGCTCGTCTTGATGTTGAGAACGGTGTCCTTGCCGCCGATCTTGAAGTTGCGCGGGGCTTCCACTCCCTCCTCGTAGGGACAGATGAGCAGATGCACCTCACCGAACTGACCGGCGCCGCCGGACTGTTTCTTGTGGCGATAGTCGGCAGCAGCCACCTTGGTGATGGTCTCGCGATAGGAAATCTTCGGTGCAAAGGTCTCCATATCGATTTTGTTCTCGTTCTTCAGACGCCATTTGACGATGTTGACGTGCTGCTCGCCCTGGGCCATCAGGATGGTCTGCTTCATTTCCTTGTGGTATTCCACGATGATGGTGGGATCCTCGGCGGAAATCTTGGAGAGGGCTTCGCTCATCTTCTCTTCGTCCTTCTG
>CAMNQO010000070.1 GCA_946549475.1 uncultured Bacteroidales bacterium | reverse complement strand
GAGATGGCATAGGACAGGGAAGCGCTGGCATTGGTCAGGCGCAGCAGGCCCTTGCCCGTGCTGACTTGCCACTTGTTGACCTTGCGGGCGGTCCAGGTACTGCCGCTTTTGACCGGAACCATGGCGTAGGGGTCGAAATTGACATTGGCGCTGAGACCCACTTTCTCGAAGACGGAAGTGGACATCGAGATGCCGATGTTGCTCATCCGCAGGGAGTCCGCCAGGAAATTGTAACTGCCGCTGATGTTCAACTGGTCGATGAGTTTGATTTTCTTGGAGCCCGTGCCGGTCGTGTCCCGGAAGTCCTTGACCTTGGCCTCGAAATTGTTGCCGATGCTGAAACTCAGCGACCCCGTCTGGCCCTTGCCGGGGGCGGAAACGGAGTTGTTGGGGGAGAGGTTGTAGATGTTGTAGTCGCTGGCCTCGTGGAAGGTCCCGTTTTTGTCATAATAGGCGTCCAGGGTGCGCCAGCCGTTGAAGGCTTTGCCCTTTTCAGGGCTGTAGGACAGGGAAATGGAAGGGGAGATGACATGGCGGATGGCCTGCAGCGTGCTGTATTTCCCGAAATTGAACAGGCCGTAGATACGGGTGTTCATGCTGATGCTGCCCGAATAGTTGTGCGTCGCCCCGAAGGTGCTGAAGGCTCCGCCGTCCACCTGCCTGACCTCCTTGGCCCGCACGGTGTTGCCCTCCTTGTCCAGGACATCGACGGGTGTGCCGTTGCCGTCTACCGCGTCCACCAGCTCGCGGGTACTCTTGGAAAACACCCAGTTCATCCCATAGGAGAGGCTGGGCGTGACATTGATGTATTTGAAAAGGGTGAAGTTGGGCAGTCCGATGGAGAAGTTGTGGCTCATCCCGTTGTTGAGCATCTTCGGCAGTTTGGTCCTGAGCGAGTCGCGGCTGAACTCCTTCTGGGTGTAGCCGGTGGCCGCATTGATGACCGGCAAGCCCGTAGCCGGGTCGAGGACGACCGCCTGGAAGTCGGAGACCTTGAAATTGACTTTGTTGGAAAAGGAGGTGCTGTAGGCCAGGGAAAATTTCTCATAGAATTTCTCCTTTCCCACGCGGTTTTTCTGCTTGAAGGGATAGAATTTCGAGACGGAAAAAGTCAGGTTCGGCAGGGTGATGGCGTAGGAAGAGTCGCGTGAGTTCTGGCTGTGCAAGGCGTTGACCGAGAGGTTGAATTTGCCGTCCCAGTTGCGGGAATAGGAAATGGAGGAGGATATCTGGTTTTGCAGGGCTTCCTGGACGCTGCGGGAGTTGTAGCGGCTGTTGGACGGGCTGGAAAAGTTGACCGAGGCGCTGAAGTTGGTGCCCGGATGGGCCTTGGCATCCTGACTGTGGCTCCAGCGCAGCGAGAAGTTGGTCGTGGAAAAGAAGTCCGCGCTGCCTTTCTCGCCCGTCTGGTCGTAGGAGTATGCCAGGGCGAAATTGCCGTTGCATTGGTAATTGACCTTGTAACGGGAGTTGACATTCAATGCCCAGGACCCCAGCGTGAAAATGTCTCCGGTAATGGAAATGTCGAAATAGTCTCCGATGACGAAATACATGCCCGCATCCTTGAGGAAGAAACCCCTGGAGGCCTCTTCGCCGAAGGTCGGCATCAGCAGGCCGGTCGCCCGGTCCGGGCGCTTGGGAATGAAGCCGAAGGGGAGTCCGATCGGGATGGGGACATCTTCAATCACGGGCCACGCCGGTCCGAAGACCGTCTTCTGCGAAGGCTTGGTGATGACTTTCGCGGCCGACAGGGACAGATAGTAATGGGGATGTTCCAGGTCGCAGACGGTGTATTTTCCCCGGGTCAGGTTGATGCTCTGGTCGGGCATCATCTTGATGTTCTTGCCGTGCAGGATGCCCTCCGCCTCGTTGGTAATCATGTTGGTGACGCGGGCCTTCTTGGACTTGAAATTGTAGCGCATCTCCTCCATCGAATAGGTCTTGCCCCCGCTGGTCATCACGGGAGCCCCTTTGATGACGCCGGACGAGTCTTTCGTCCCCCGGGCGTACAGATTGCCTGTCTGCAGGTCGTACTCCATGTAGTCGGCCGTGAGCGTCATGTCTCCGTACGTGACCTTGACATCGCCGTAATAGTAAATGACCCGGTGTCCCTCGACGAAATTCTCGATGATGGAGTCCTTGGCATCGGTGAACGCGGGCATTTCCAGCGAACTTTTTCCCAGGATTTCCAGGCTGTCCGCCCGCCGGATGCTGTCGCTGCGATGGATGCTGTCCCTGACGGCGCGGGCCGAGTCAGACAGGACGGGAAGGCTGTCTCTGCGTTCGATGCGGTTTTGTCTGCGGGCATCCCGCCTTTCGCGTGCGGGCGACTGGAACGAGCACAATACGACCAGGAGAAAAAGGAACAAGCCGTATGGAAGAGCCTTCAACACGAATTTGCAGCGCGAGATATGAAGCGAAAAGCACAAAAAAATCCAATCGTAGTTTGCAATCTGCAAATTTAATGCTAAATTTGTCAAATACAAAAATTAGGATGCCTCCGGCCGCATTCCTGTTGCATTTTGAAATGAAAAAACACATCCTTTCCGCCTTTCTCTTTTTTCTTCTTCCGGGGATTGTCCGTCCGCTCATGGCGGAAGATTCCGTCAGTCTGAAACTGGAAACCGTCGTGCTGGATCCCGGTCACGGGGGAAAGGACGCCGGGGCGGTGAGCAAGGACAAAAAGACGCGCGAAAAGGATTTGGTGCTGTCCATCGCCCGGAAAGTGCGTGACAAGATCCAGGAGGGCTGCCCCGAAGTCAAAGTCGTCCTGACCCGGGACAAGGATGTTTTCATCCCCTTGCTCGAGCGGGCGGAAATCGCCAACCGCAACAAGGCCAACCTCTTCATTTCCATCCATATCAACGCCAGCACGAAAACGGCGCCGAACGGATTTTCCGCCCACATCCTCGGAGAGTCGAAAAACAAGAAAAACGATGTCTTCGGCTTGAATATGAGTGTCTCCCAGCGGGAAAACGCCGTCGTGCAGTTTGAGGAAGACTATTCCGTCAAGTACAGCGGTTTCGACCCGTCCGACCCGGCCTCCGCCATCGTGTTCAACCTCATCCAGAGCGCCTACTATGAGCAAAGCCTGCTCTTTGCCGGGATGATGGATGCCTCCATTTCGCAGACCCGGCTTTCCCGCAGGGGTGTCTCGCAGGACAATTTCTATGTCCTGTGGCGCACCGCGATGCCCTCCGTGCTGTTGGAGTGCGGCTTTATCAGCAACCCCGACGACCTGGCCTATCTGCGTTCCGAAAAGGGGAAGGATGCGATTGCCCAGGCCATTTACGAGGGATTCAGGCAATTCAAGGCCCGCTATGAATCGGCGGAGGGCACCGTACAGGCTGCGGAGCCTCTTCCCGTCCCGTCCGTCACAACCCCGGAGCCGGGACCGGCTTCCGTCCGTTACGGAATACAGGTGTTCGCGTCGGCCGACAAGGACAGGTCGGTGAAAGGAGCCGGAGCGGTGCAGGTAATCAAAAGCGGCCGTTACTATAAATATATCGTATCATTGAGCGACGACCTGTCGGCCGTCAAAAAAAATTGGCCCCAGGTCAAAAAAAATTATCCCGATTCTTTTATCGTCGAAATTGTGGGTGACAGCGTATCAATCTGCAAAAAATAATCCTTGCAGGCGGCTGCGGCGGGATTTTTATAATTTTGAATAATTAAAAAGTAAAAAGTAAGAAAATCAGCGGATTTTCATTTGTAGGATTGTATAAATGCTTTATTTTTAATTACTTATATTGTATTGAATCAAATGTTTAATTCTGTGCAACAAGCATTTTTTTTTGAAAATACAAGAGCAATTTGAAATTTTTATTAAATAATTTTTCACCACATTTGCAATGCAAAACAAGCGATACCTTTTTAAGCCTTGGAACTCTATAATCACATAGCGAAGTGGGACGAGTGTCTGAACATCATCGGACACATCGTCGAGCCGCAGCAATTCGCCGCCTGGTTCAAACCGCTGGTTCCGCTTCGCCTGGAAGGCAGTACGCTTACACTGAGGGTGCCCTCGGAGTTTTTCCGGGATTTTCTTGAGACACATTATCTGAAAGTCCTGCAGAAGACGCTTCACCGCGTCATCGGGACTGATGCCAATCTCCGATACAGTATTCCCGTAGCCAAGGACAAGACGATGAACCTGCCCTCCGCCCACGACACCACGCCGGAAAACAAGACGATTTCAGTCCCGACCTATTCCGCCGGCGGCGCCTCGCCCAATCCCTTTGTGATACCCGGCGTCCAGCGCGTCAAAATCAATCCCAACCTGAACAAAGAGTATTGCTTTGAGAACCTTGTCGAGGGGGAGTGCAACCACATGGCCGTCACGGCCGGCCGGAGCATCGCCGCCGTCCCGGGCAAGGCGACTTTCAACCCGCTCTTCATCTTCGGCGGTCCGGGACTCGGAAAGACCCACATCGCGCAGGCCATCGGCATCGCCCTCAAGCAGCAGCACCCCGAACTCGTCCTGCTCTATGTGCCCGCCGGCCGCTTCAAAGTGCAGTTCATGGATGCCAGCCAGGGCAACCGGCTGACCGATTTCCTGAGTTTCTATTCCCGCATCGATGTCCTGATCATCGACGATATCCAGGAACTGGCCTCTCCGGGTACGCAGAAGGCCTTCTTCCATATTTTCAACCAACTCCATCAGGCGGGGAAACAGTTGATTTTTACTTCGGACCGTCCGCCCGTGGAGTTGCAGAATTTCGAAGAGAGGCTGCTCTCCCGTCTCAAATGGGGGCTCAATGTGCAGCTGACCGTTCCCGACTATACCACGCGCATGGCCATGCTCCGTTCCCGTTCTTTCCGCGAAGGCGTCGAACTCAGCGAAGAGGTCATCGATTATCTGGCCTCCACGATCCGTACCAATTTCCGCGAACTGGAGGGCGTGCTGATCTCCCTGGTCGCCAACGCCACGCTGGCCCGCAAGGAGATTACCCTCGACCTGGCCCGCAAGGTGGTGGGGAATATCGTGGGTGAGCCCAAGAGCGATGTCACGCTGGACAAAGTGCTCAAGACCGTCTGCGACTATTTCGACCTGACCCGGGACATGCTGCTGAGCAAGTCGCGCAAGCGTCAGATCGTCCAGGCCCGCCAGATTGCGATGTACCTGTCCCGCAACTACATTACGAACATTTCCCTGTCCGCCATCGGTGCGGAGATAGGCGGCAAAGACCATGCGACCGTCCTCCACGCCTGCTCGACCGTACAGGACTTGATGGATACCGACAAAGTGTTCCGTCAGTATGTGGCGGATATCGAAAAGATCCTGCATCCCGCAGCCCGGTAATCATGGCCGTCCTTATCGCACCTTCCCTGCTTGCGGCGGATTTCCTGCATCTGGAAAAAGATGTCAGGATGGTCAACGAACACGCCGACCTCTTCCATTTTGACGTGATGGACGGACGCTTCGTGCCGAACATCTCTTTCGGTTTTCCCATCCTCGAAGCCGTCGCCTCCATTGCGGCCAGGCCGCTGGATGTCCATCTGATGATCCGGCATCCGCAGACCTACATCGAGCGTTTCTGCAAGGCCGGCGCATCGATGCTGAGTTTCCACCTGGACGCCACCCGGGATGATCCCGAGCCCATCCTCGGCATGATTATGGCCCAGGGGGTCAAGCCTGGCCTGGCCATCAATCCCAACATCCCGGTCGAGAAACTGTTTCCGTATCTGGATCTTTGCGATTTTGTCCTCATCATGTCCGTCTATGCGGGATTCGGCGGCCAGTCTTTCATCGAGGAGACCTATACGCGCGTAGAAAAGACGAAAGCGGAAATAACGGCCCGTGGCCTGGCGACCCGGATTGAGGTGGACGGAGGCGTCAATGCCCAGAATGCACCCGCCCTGATTGCCGCCGGCGTGGATATCCTGGTGGCCGGTTCCTCCGTGTTCCGCGCAGGCGACCCGGCGGCCGCCATCGCTGCGATGCGGGGCTAATCCCTCTTATTTCAATTCGGCGAGTACAGACAGACAGGCGACCACATCGTCGCCTACTTCCACTTTGATGTCCGCATCCAGCGGAAGGTACATGTCGATGCGCGAGCCGAACTTGATCAGTCCGCACTGTTTGCCGCGCACGCCGTTCTTGCCGACCTCCGCCTTGCATACGATCCGGCGGGCAAAGGTGCCGGCAATCTGTTTGAAGAAAACCTCCTGACCGTCCGGTGTCCTGACGGCGACGGAAGTGTGTTCGTTGAGTTCCGAGGCCTTGGGCATGAACGCAAGGAAATATTTGCCCGGGTGATATTTATAATAGGTACATTCTCCGCTGACCGGCCAGAAATTGATATGCATGTTGAAAAAATTCATATAGACGGAAATCTGCATACATTCCCGCTTGAGATATTCCTCTTCAAACACCTTCTCTACGATGACCACTTCTCCGTCGGCCACCGAGGTGACGGCTTTGTCGCTGTCTATGTTCCCCCTGCGCACCGGTACGCGGAAGAAGTAAAGGATGAAGCACATGGCGAAGGCCAGGATGGCACAGACGGGCACCGTTATCCATTTGATGTCAATGAAAATGGTACACAATACCATAATGGCGATGCACAGCGCCCATATACCGGCAATCGTACCCCAACCGTCTCTGTGGATTCTCATAATGATCTGTTTTAATATCCTTGCAAATATACGAATTAAATGACAAACGCAAGTTCCTTGAAGGCATATTTCCGTATCGCCCCCGACCGGTCTTCCAAGCGGGCGAGTCCGCCCCTGTCCGTTCCCAGCAGCCGCGCCTCGAAGATTTTTCCGCTTCGCATGTCCCGATAGGGATGCCATTCCATCCGGCGGTACAGCCTGCGCTCGTACTCCGCTCCGATGTCCGCGGCTTCCTCTTGCAACTTTGCCTCGAAAATGGCGGCGAAGCGCTCCAGCTCACGCACCAAATCATCTTTTGAAAAATCTGCGCCGCACTGCAGGGAGACCGAAGTCGGATTGGGGAGTTCCGGTGGAAACTCCCGCTGTCCGAGATTGAGGCCGACGCCCACGATGCTGCGCACGAGCGTTTGTCCGCGCAAGGCGTTCTCTATCAGGATGCCGGCGATCTTCCTGTCCCCGACATAGATGTCGTTGGGCCACTTGATGGCGGCTTGTAAGTCCCATTTTTCCAGGAAAGTCACGACCGCGAGCGCGGCGGCGCGGCTCAACAGGAACTGGTCGCCGGCGGGGAGAGGATCGAGCCCGAAACAACGGAAGTCTTTGAGTAAAATCGAGAACAGCAGATTTTCACCCTCCCGCGAAGACCATTTGTTGCCCGCCTGTCCCCGTCCGGCACTCTGACAAAATGCGGCGATGATTGACAAATTGTCAAGTTCTCCGGCCCGTTCCAGGGCCATATCGTTGGTGGAAGTCAATAAATCGTACCAAAAGGTGTGCATTGGATAAATTTTTGTATCTTTGTCAGATTGCAAATTTACAAAGAAAGATACAATGGCGCCAAAAAAGAATCAGAATAAAAAGAAAAAAGTCGTTACCTTCAATTTTTCCTGGCTCTACATGTTCCTGTCCATCGTCATTCTGTGGATGCTGTTCAAGCCGGAAGGCGGGGCCAATCCGCAGAAAATCGAGTGGGATGAAGTCAAGGCGATCGCCGCAGCCGGGGACATCAAGGAGATTGTCTATGTGCGCAACGATTTTTCCGGCCGTATCACAATCCGCCCGGAGAAACTGGAAGCCTATGCCGCCCGTTTCGGCGGCCGCGTACCCGCCAAGTCGCCCCATTTCACCTTCATGGTGTCCTCTTCGTTCAATGCGGAGGAGATGTTCGGCCGCCTGAACGAGGACCTGCCCGAGGAGAGCCGCTTCAAGGTGGTCATCGAGAATGACGACAAATTCTGGGAAAGGGCGATGGAGTGGCTGCTTTTCCCGATCCTCCTGATTGTCATGTGGATCTTCATGTTCCGCGGAATGGCGGGCCCCCGGGGGCAGGGCGGCGGTGTCTTCTCGGTCGGCAAATCCACCGGCAAACTTGCCGACAAGACCAAAGTAAACGTGACCTTCAAGGATGTGGCCGGACTCTACGGCGCCAAAGAGGAAGTGGTGGAAATCGTGGATTTCCTCAAGAATCCCAGGAAATACACCGCGCTCGGCGGAAAAATCCCCAAGGGAGCCCTGCTCGTAGGCCCTCCGGGGACCGGCAAGACCTTGTTGGCCAAGGCTGTGGCGGGGGAGGCGAATGTGCCATTCTTCTCCATCTCCGGTTCTGATTTCGTGGAAATGTTCGTCGGCGTGGGGGCCTCCCGTGTGCGCGACTTGTTCCGCCAGGCAAAGGAAAAGGCCCCCTGCATCGTGTTCATCGATGAAATCGACGCCGTTGGCCGCGCCCGTGGCAAGAATGCCGGTTTCAGTTCCAACGACGAGCGGGAAAACACCCTGAATCAATTGCTGACGGAGATGGACGGCTTCGACTCCAACAG
>CAMNQO010000069.1 GCA_946549475.1 uncultured Bacteroidales bacterium | reverse complement strand
TCACTGCTGCCTCCCGTAGGAGTCTGGACCGTGTCTCAGTTCCAGTGTGGGGGATTAACCTCTCAGTTCCCCTAGACATCGTCGGTTTGGTGGGCCGTTACCCCGCCAACTGCCTAATGTCACGCGAGCCCATCCGTATCCTATGAATATTTCAATGAAAGGGGATGCCCCCTCACATGTTATGCGGTATTAGACGGCGTTTCCGCCGATTATCCCCCTGATACGGGCAAGTTGCTCACGCGTTACGCACCCTTACGCCGGTCGCCGTCAAGGTGGTATTGCTACCTCCTCACGATGCCCCTCGACTTGCATGTGTTAAGCCTGCCGCTAGCGTTCATCCTGAGCCAGGATCAAACTCTTCATTGTATAATTTTAAATCTTTAGCATAATCCTGACAAAGCTCTTTCCGCTTCTTTTTCGCCATTACTGCGTCAGACTTGCTCTTCGACGGTCGCGACCATCAAGGTCGCTCACGCCTCATCGCTGCGTCTTCCTTGTCCTGACGAAAAATAATTCGGAATTATAATTCTAAAAGAATCAACGCTCTCGAATTCTTGAAAACAACTTTGTGTTTCCTTGGTTCGGTACTTGCTTGTACTTGTCACATCATATTTCGAATATGATGCTTTCACAGTCTTGTCAATGAACTTCCCGTTTTTCCCAAACGGGCTGCAAAGATACGCAACTTTTTTGATTCGACAAATTTTTTTGAAAATTTTTTTGAAAAAAGAAGGCCTCAATCGCCGATATACAAAGGATTCACACCAAATAGAGCCTGCGTCGGCGTGAAAGCAGCCTCGGTTACTTTGACAGAGACCTTATGTACGGGCTGAGCCGCATTACGGGCCAGCAGGAATTGGTAAACTCCCGCCTCGACCGCCCAGCCATGGCGTCGGGCATCGTAAGAAGCCAGACTCCCGTACGACACCCTGAGCGTAATCTCTTCACTTTCTCCCGGCGCGAGCAGCCCCGTCTTGGCAAAAGCCTTCAATTCCCTTTCCGGCTTCTGCATATCCTTGCCCGGTGCCTTGACATACAACTGAACGACTTCCTTTCCGGATACGCTACCGGTATTCTTCACCTTCATCTTTACCCGATACGCTCCGTCAACGGCCTCGACGACCGGTTTTCCGTACTCGAATCGCGTATAGGACAGACCGAAACCGAAAGGATAAGAAACAGGTATTTTCCGCGTCACATAATAACGATATCCCACATAGATTCCCTCTTTGTAGTTGACATAATCGACATTGGGAATCTCGTAGCGTTTCTTGAAATCCTCACCGAGGTTGCGACGGTAGAAGGAGTAATTGTACGGTTTGTCCGCCAGGATCTGCGGAATGGAACCGGCCGTCGGATCATCGGCGTAGCGGAGTGGAATCGTCATCGGAAGGCGGCCGGAGGGAGATTCTTCACCGCTCAGGACATCCGCGACGGCGTGTCCCGCCTCACACCCGGGCAACCAGCAGACCAATACGGCATCCGCCAGATCCTGCCAGGAGGCCATATCCACGATACCGCCGACATTCAGCACGACGATGAGTTTCTTCCCGGCTTTGTGGAAGGCATCGGACGCGGCTTTGATGAGGTTGATTTCGTCGTCCGACAGACAATAACTGAAGGCATAACTGCGGTCTTTTCCCTCACCGAAGACACGGGACACCGTAACGATGGCCTTGTCCGAGCGGGCCGCGGCCTTTTTAATCAAATCGTAAGGAACGGCCTCGATGGGACGCTCGGCATCCACATACCACTTCTTGTTCTGACCGTCCACGGCGGCGCAACGCTGATGCTCATAATCCATATAATCGGCATAGAAAGCGTCCACATCTGCATCCAAAACGAATCTGGCATCCCGCAACCCCTGTTTCAAATCGACCGTATAGGAGCCGTTTACATTGCCGGAGCCCGTACCGCCTGTGATGAAATCATAGGAGGACACCCCCAGCAGCGCAATCTGCTCGTCGTTGTGCAACGGAAGCGTGGAAGTCTCGTTCTTGAGCAGCACCATTCCCTCCCGGGCCGCCTTGCGCGTAAGCGCCGCATTGGCCTTCAAATCGGGCTTGTTTGAATAGGCATAGCCGGCAAAGCGCGGCGAGCGTACGATGAGTTTCAAGATATGCTCCACGGCCTTGTCCACATCCGCCATCGCCAGACTGCCGTCCTTCATTCCCTGAAGCAGATCCTGATAGCGCTGGTCGCTGCCGGGCTGAATCATATCGTTGCCGCTGGCGACAATCGCCTTGGCATCGTGTCCTCCGCCCCAATCGGTCATGACGGCACCGTCATAGCCCCATTCCTCCCGGAGAAGACGGGTGGCCAGATCATGGTTTTCGGCCGCATAGACACCGTTGATATAATTATAAGAGGTCATCAAAGTCCAGGGAGCGGACTCTTTGACGGCTATTTCAAAATTTTTCAGGTAGATTTCGCGCAGCGCCCGCTCATCCACCCGGGCATCGAGGAAAAGACGGTTGAGTTCCTGGCTATTGACCGCAAAATGTTTGAGCGAAGTACCCACACCCTGACTCTGGATGCCGTCGATATATGCTGCGGCGACCTTGCCGGCCAGGATCGGGTCTTCGGAATAATACTCGAAATTGCGTCCGCACAGAGGATTGCGGTGGATGTTCACACCCGGAGCCAGCAGCACATCGACACCGTACTCCTTGACTTCATTGCCGATGGCGGCCCCCACTTCCCGCAGGAGCGGAAGATTCCAGGTCGAAGAAAGCGAAGTGCCGATGGGAAATTTGGTGCAAGGACGGTCTTTGATGCGCACACCGGCCGGACCGTCCGCCAGTACGACGGCCGGGATGCCAAGTCGCGGGATGGGATGGGTAGTACCGGCCGCACCGGGAACATAGAGGGAGGTATAGCCGACTCCGTCAAACTCTTTGGAACGCGAACCGACAATCAAGGCCGCCTTTTCTTCGGGGGTCAGCAGGGAGATGATCTCGGGGATGTTGTCCGCCGTCAGACGGGGGACAGCGGCGGGCGCATTTTGTTCCTGTGCGCTGAGATGGAACGAAAGCACGGATGCCAGAAGGCAAAAAAGCATCTTCTTCATGGTATATATATTATTTCAACGTTTTCATCAAGGCGACGACCTGGTCGCCGAGGGCATTCTTGTTGACGATATGCTCTTTGATGCTGACGACGAAGGGGTCGGACTCGAAAGCCGAGCCGCGCACTTGCTGAAAGTCGAGGTTGCGCTGCCGCTCGTCCCCGTCCGCACCGAAAGAGGTCATCGCGCTGAGGGAAAATTCCTTGCGGGCATCCTCCATCAGCATATTGTCGATGGCAATCACCGATGCGCGCCATTGTTCTGTCAGCCGGATGACTTCTTCGGGAGTAATCCGGGAAAGCGACACCTGGTAGTATTGCTCCAACTGCTGCGCCGCCCAGGTCCATTCATAATCGTAATAACGGGCATGAATCTCCCGGAAGCGCGTTTCCAGTTGCCCGGCTGTCGTGACCGCTGCGGAAATGATATCGTCCATCAGGCGGTCCACCACAGCCTTGGGGGCCAGCATACCGCCGATATCCACCCAGTCTCCCAGGCCGTCGCCGGAGGTGGGACGCAAGGCCGAGCGCAACTCTTCAACCGAATGGACATCGGCCTGCATGATCCGGGAAATCAAAGAATTGCCCAGAAATTTGTCGATGGCCATCCCATAGAGTTTCATCCCGCTTACCAGCGAGGACTTGCGGATGCGTCCGCTCTGGTAAGCATAGGTATCCGAGGTCTCTCCCGAAATCTTCTGCAAAGAACGCAGGATATCAACACCCCGCAACATTTTCCGGATGGTGTAGGGAGACAGCAGGTTGCAGTTGATACAGTCCAGAAGTTCGGAATCCTTCCGTCCGTCGCGCTGCGGCCATTTCCGTCCGTCACGGATCGTACCGACACTCTTCAGATTGGCTGCCGGAACGACCATGGTCACCCCCTGTTGTTCAATCAGATAAGAAAAGGGCAGGTCGGAGGTATCCTGATGGCCGACATGGCGTCCCATGACCAGAGAAAAGGCACCCACCCGGGCCGGCCAGAGGATATAGGAGTCCGAAGCGGTCTTCGCTCCCCGCTCCATGATACCCTGGTGGATGGGGCCGAGTTTGTACATGTGGTTGCTCTGATTGGAACCGGAGCCCGCATTCATAAAGGAAAACATACCGGCTATGAGCAGCGTGGACTTGTGATGGGTCACGGTATAAGGGCCGGCAAAAATCGCGCAGGCTTCCCCGTTCTCGCCCTGACAGTTAGCAAAGAAAAGCGAATCCGAAGCCGAATAATTGTGACCGAGTTTGCAGGCCTGTCCGATGAAGCAGCGGGAAAAGGTCACGCCGTCTTCGACGCTGGAACCGCTGGAAACGATGAAATCATCCCCGATGACTCCGACGCCGATGTGGACGGGAGCGGCCTGGTTGCTGTTGATGGAACCGTTTTTCAGACGGGAGCAACCTTCAATCTTGCAGTAATCTCCGATGCGGACATTCTTGATATAACCGGCATCGGCAATCGTCACATGACTGCCGATTACGCCCGTCGCGGTACGGATACCGTCGCAGTAGCGGTCAATCAGGGCGCGGAAGGCCGCGATAAGTTCGGGACGATGACGGTAGAGAGCCATCACATAGGCCTGCTGGGACGAAAGACGGTCGTAGATGGTCACTTCGCGGCCGCCGGTCTCATTCAGGACGGAGACTTGCACCCCGTTGCCGAAAGTCGAAGGCCCGTCCACAAGGATGATATCCACATTTTCGATGAAGGTATCTTCGCCGATGACATAATTGGCAATGTAGTTCTTGACATTCTCCACACAGCAATTGTCGCCGACAGTCACATTGTGCAGCGTCGCATGATAGAGGCCGGAATGCTTTTTCATCCCCCCGGGAAGGGTAAAAGCCTTGTCGAAGACTCCCAGGTACACATCGCCCGAAAAGCGGGTAGCCCGCACATATTTGGGATTGAATCCGTCCGTCACCCTCACACGCTCCCACTCGGAACAGGAACACAATTGTTCCTTGAGGATGGTTATTTCTTCATCCGTCAATGTTCTGTACTTTGACATATTTCTTCGATTTGACTGACAATTTCATCATAAGCATACCCCCGGGAAAGCCCCAGCCGCAACAGTTTCCGCTTACGGTCGGGATCTTGAGAGAGACGGCCCCAGCGGGCGGAGAGCAACTTGCGAAGCCGCTCCTGCGAACGCTCCGGCTCTATGCTTTCCAAAGCCCGGGCAATATCCTCGTCGGAAATGCCTTTGGCCCGCAGGGCATAGCGGATTTTGGCGGTGCCCCAGGCCGCGAGGGACGCTTTGTCACGCGCAAAGGCACCGGCATAGCGGGCGTCATCCAGATATTTCTCCCGCTGCAATGCGGTCAGGATTTGCCCGGCTTCCTGCTCTGTGAGAGGCGTCTCCCGCCGGGTCAGAAGTTTGCGGCGGATGTCCGAAGTGCAATACTCCCGTCGGGCACACAAGCCCTGCATGCGCGAAAGCACGCGCTTCAACTCTTCCTCATGCATCGCTTCGGGCTTTATGGCGTCCGGCGAGCAGGCCGCAGGCTGCCAGAATGTCCTCCCCCATCGACTTGCGGATCGTGGTGGTAATCCCTTGGGAAGCCAGCCTGTCGCGGAAGTTTTCCATCACGGGGTCGGGCGGACAGCGATAAGGGAAATCGGGAATCTGATGGAAACGGATCAGGTTGACGCGACACTCCAGTCCCTTCAGCAGGCGCACCAGGGCATCGGAATGGCGCTTGCTGTCGTTCCATCCGGCAAACATCGTGTATTCAAAACTGACGCGGCGCTGACCGCTGAAATCGTATTGTTTCAAGAGTTCTACCACCGCCCGGATGTCCCAGGCTTTCTGCACCGGCATCATTTCCAGCCTTTCCTCGGGGAAAGGATTGTGCAGGCTGACGGCCAGATGGCATTTCTGTCCGTCCAGATAGCGCTTGAGCGCAGGCAACACACCGATGGTCGATACGGTGATGCGCTTGGGGCTCCATCCCAGCCCCCAGTCGGCGGTCAGGATTTCGAGGACGGAATCGACCGTCCCGTAATTGTCGAAAGGCTCGCCCATGCCCATAAAAACGGCATTGGTCAGCCGGTCAGCCTCGTCAATGGCGAAAAACTGGGACAGGATGTCCGCCGCAGAAAGGTTGCCATGCCAGCCGCCGCGCCCCGTCATGCAGAATTTGCAGCCCATCTTACAGCCGGCCTGGCTGCTTACGCACAGGGTGTTCCGCTCCCCATCCGGAATCAACACCGCCTCCACCATCTCACCTCCGGCTACGGGGAAAAGATATTTCTTCGTTCCGTCGGAAGAGGTCAGACATTCCGCATAAGGCGTCAGCCCGATTTCATAGTGTTCGGACAGCCATGCGCGGGCCGTCTTGGATAGATTGGTCATCTCATCAATGGAGCGCACCTTCTTGACATAGAGCCAGGAGGCAATCTGCCGGGCCGTAAACGCGGGCAGCCCGGCCCGGGCAACCACCGTTTTCAGTTGCTCCGGCGTCAGCCCCAATAATGCCTGCCGCGCCTCCAAATTATTGACGGCTTTGAAAATCCGAGATCATCGAAGCGAGCACATCCGTATCAAAATAATTGATACGCATCGCTTCCTTGACTTCGGAGAGCGTTTGCGCCGCCACACGCCGGGCCTCGTCACTCCCCTTGCGCAACACCTCGAAGACATAGGGAAGGTCTTTCTCCAACTCACTGCGACGCTGCCGGATCGGCGCCAAGGTATCATCCAGGACTTCCGCCAGGAAATTCTTGACCATCACATCCCCCAGACCGCCGGCGCGGTACTGCGCCTTGACCTCATCCAGGCTGTGAAAGTCGAAACTGGCTTTGCGGCCATGGAAGCAATCGCCGAACCGCTCGAAATGTCCGGGCCGGCAGAAAGCATCCAGATAGGTAAAGACGGGATTGCCCTCCACCTTGCCGGGATCGCTTACCTGCAGATGATTGGGGTCGGTAAACATCCCTTTCACCTTGGCACGGACCACTTCGGAGGGGTCGGACAAATAGATGCAATTGCCCAGCGACTTGCTCATCTTGGCCTTGCCGTCGGTCCCGGGCAGGCGCATGCAGGCGGCATTGCCGGGCAGTAAAATCTCCGGCTCCACCAGCACGGGGCCATAGGTCGCATTGAATTTGCGGACAATCTCGCGGGTCTGCTCGATCATCGGTTCCTGGTCCTCCCCCACGGGCACGGTGGTCGCCTTGAAAGCCGTAATGTCCGCCGCCTGGCTGACGGGATAGGTAAAGAAACCGGCGGGAATCCCCTTGCGATTCTGGTTTTCCTCCCCATCACTCTCGCTGAATCCGCGCAGGACCATCTCCTGCTTGACGGTCGGATTGCGTTGCAGGCGCTGGACCGTCACCAGATTCATATAGAAGAAAGTGAGTTCGGTCAGTTCGCTCACCTGGGACTGGACAAACAGCGTCGTTTTGGCGGGGTCCAGACCGCAGGACAAGTAGTCCAACGCCACCTGGGCGATATTCTGGCGCACTTTGTCCGGATTGTCGGCATTGTCCGTAAGGGCTTGCGCATCGGCAATCATCACAAAGATCTTATCAAATTCGCCGCTGTTCTGGAGTTCCACCCGGTTGCGCAGGGACCCCACATAGTGACCGATGTGCAGACGGCCGGTCGGCCGGTCACCCGTCAGAATGATTTTTCCCATCTACTCCTGTGAATTTTGCAATTTCTCCCTCACCTTGGCTTCCACCTCATTGCAGAGTTCCTCGTTGTCGGCCAGCAGTTGCTTGACGGCATCGCGGCCCTGGGCCAGTTTCGTATCGTTGTAACTGAACCAGCTTCCGCTCTTGTGGATGATGTCCATCTCGACGGCCAGGTCGATGATTTCTCCCAGGCGGCTGATACCTTCGCCGTAAACAATGTCAAACTCGGCCTTTTTGAAAGGGGGTGCCATCTTGTTCTTGACAATCTTGACCCGGGTACGGTTGCCGAGCGCCTCGTCACCGTCCTTGAGTTGGGTGGTCTTACGCACATCCAGCCGCACGGACGCATAGAATTTGAGGGCGTTGCCGCCGGTGGTCGTCTCGGGATTGCCGAACATGATGCCGATCTTCTCGCGCAACTGGTTGATGAAAATGCAGCAGGTATTGGTCTTGCTGATATTGGCCGTGAGCTTGCGCAGGGCCTGACTCATCAGGCGGGCCTGCAGGCCGACCTTGTTCTCTCCCATCTCGCCCTCGATTTCCGCCTTGGGTGTCAGGGCGGCCACGGAGTCCACCACGATGATGTCGATGGCGCCGCTGCGGATAAGGTTGTCGGCAATCTCCAGGGCCTGCTCGCCGTTGTCCGGCTGGGAAATCAGCAGGGTCTCCAGATTGACGCCCAACGCCTTGGCGTAGGTGCGGTCGAAAGCGTGTTCGGCATCGATAATCGCTGCGATGCCGCCGGTCTTCTGCGCCTGGGCGATGGCATGGATGGCCAGGGTGGTCTTGCCGCTGGACTCGGGACCGTAGATCTCGATGATACGGCCTCGGGGATAGCCGCCGATGCCGAGGGC
>CAMNQO010000068.1 GCA_946549475.1 uncultured Bacteroidales bacterium | reverse complement strand
CGATAAACTCGTCCCCGATGATAAAGGCCTGGGCCAGACCGTCGGGAGAGGGCTGCTCGGCATACTCGAAACGGACGCCATAGTCGCTGCCGTCACCGAGCAGACGCCGGAAACCGGGCAGGTCGTAGGGCGTGCTGATAATCAGGATCTCACGGATTCCCGCCAGCATCAGGACGGAAATGGGATAATACACCATCGGCTTGTCATAGATGGGAATCAACTGCTTGCTGACGCCCTTGGTGATGGGATACAGACGCGTCCCGCTGCCTCCGGCCAGAACAATACCTTTCATAGATTCAATGATTATTTAACTTGCAAAGATACACATTTTATTATAATGTCGGTGATTTCTTTACCATGGTGTTCCCAGGTAAAACGCTCCCCCGCCCGCCAGGCCGCCCGGCCCATATTCCCCCGGAGAGTATCATCCGTCAGGCGCAGCATCGCATCGGCAAGGGCCTGTACGACTTTTTCGCGGGACACTTCCACTCCGTCTTCATGACGGGGAATAAGCAGGCTGTACTCCGGAGAAAAATAGCGGGTATAGCCCGTCGTATCGAGACAAATCAGGGGGATGCCGAGGGAAAGGGTGTCGAACGATACGGTGACGGCCCCTTCTTTGAGGGAAGCATTGACCACCACGTCACTTCCGGCGAGAAAACGCTGGTAAACAGCCATCGGGACACGGCCCGTAAAAGTCAGTTCTGCCGGTCCCAGCCCCAACTGTTGCGAGAGTTTGTGCAGCCGGCCCGCATCGGGACCGCTGCCCATCACCGTCAGGTGCATTTCCTTGACGGGCTGTCCGGCAGCCCGGCGCAGCGAAGCCTCGAAGCGGGCCTTGGCAAAAGCCTCCAGGACCAAATCGAAACCCCGCCAGCCCTCCAACCGGCCGACCGTCAGATAATCGATCGTCGTTTTGTCCGTCTGGAAATTCCGTTCGTCCGTCCGCCCGTCCTGTTTTTCAACGGCCACATCGGTGAAAAGGACTGCCTTGTTGCGATACATCCCGGGGACCATCGCCCGCGTGATGTCCGTCTTGCACAAGATGAGCGAGGCATCCCGACAACGCTGCCGGAATCCCAGATTGAAAGGAATGAGCGCCACGACACATCTGCGGACAGCCTCCAGCAGACGGGAAGTGAAAGAATAGTAATGCGAATAATGCCGGGGAATGGTCTCCAGTCCGCCTACCGGTCCCCAGATAAAATACGGGGCTTTTTGTCCGTATGCACTCACCTTCCACAGGACATTGCCGTAGGTAAGATGATGGAAAACCTGTATGTGTTCCCGCATCATCGTCTCCTTGACCAGTTTGTTGGAAAAGGTCTGCCACAGGGTGTAATACAAATGCACGCCGCGGCGGCCCTTCTTCCATTTCCGGGCCCAGTCCGGCAGGTCATAGTAGAGGAAATGGATCCCCTCATATCCGGGATTGGCCGCACGGAATTGCTCGATGGCCCGGCGGTTGCTCTGGCGGGTAAGCACCCAGAGTTCGAAGGTTTTGCTCATTTGCAGGACCCAGTGCCAGCCCACGCCTACTTCGCTGCCCAGATCGGGCTCACAGGCATACGCGCTGACAAATATTTTCATTCTCTCTTCCATCAATATATCTTTTCATACCGGGCGGCAATATCGGCCCAGCGATAATGTTCCCGGGCAAGACGCTCCAATGCAGCGCCGCCGCTGAAGCCCGCCTGTGGTTCACCGGCCGGTGCTGGCGTCCCGGAATGTTCCTGTGATGCACGGAACTGACGGATTGCCCGGAGCAACTCTTCGGCATCGCGGAAATAGACCGCCGCGCCGAAGGTAGATTCGCGGTTGTACGCCACATCGAAGGCGAACACCGGACGGCCGAAAAACATCGCTTCCACCAGCGAAGGATTGGTACCGCCGGCGCTGTGTCCGTGGACATAGAGAGCCGCATGGCTGCGCAGGGTGTAAAGGACATCCAGATTATAGACGGCATCGGCCAGGATGACGCCTTTCCGGCCGTTGAAACGCTCCCGCAGCTGACGGGCCCATTCGCTGTGATTCCAGTTGCCGATCAGCAGCAAAGGGATGGAGGACGGGGCGGCCCCGTCCCGGGCCTCCGATGCGCTTTCTTCCGCCGCACGGGAGAAAGCCTCCAGCGTGATGTGACAGTTGTTTTCCGGCTCGATGCGGCAGACGGAAATGGCATATTCCCCGGGCCGGAGGCCGTAGCCGGCCAAAATTTCCCTTTGCCGATTCTGCGGAACATCCCGGAAGACATGGTCGCCGCCATACGCGATGGTTACCAGCGCCTCATCGCCGCGAGGGCCGTAGGTCCGCTCGACATAATCCGTAATCGCCTTGTTGTCCGAAATGACTGTATCGGCATAACGGACCGCCATCTTCTCGCTGGTCAGCAGGATCCGACGCGCCAGCGTGTTCCATTTGTCCCGCTTGTGCTCCAGACCGTCGATATTGATGACCAGGCGCGTCCTGCGGGAGAGCAGAAGACAGACAAGCGGCAGGAACAGGCAGCCGGAGACCCCCAGGACCAGCAGGGTGTCATAACCCCGCAGGCAGCGGAGCATGGAAATCAGGTCGTAGAACATGCTCTGCGCTCCGTTGGCGTGCAGGCCGACATATTTCAGGCGGGCACCCTTGTAGGTCGCAGGCAGAACGGCGGCGTCCGCCCCGGCCGGAGTCTTGGCCGCGCTGGTCTTTATATCTTTGGAAGAACAGAAAACCGTGTATTCCACCCCGTCGGACGCATGATCCAGCAGATTTTCCACCAAAGACTCAAATCCTCCATAGCGGGCCGGAACCCCGCGCGTACCGATAACCGCAACACTCTTTTTCATTTTTCCAACATTTCAAGCAACTGTCCCCAACGGGCCATCTCCTCCGAATCCGCACTGTCCGGATCGCGGCGCAAGTAACGGACCATGATGGAGAGCAGATATAAACGGAAGCAATCCTTTTCGGCATCCACGGCGATGATTTCATCCCACACGCGGTCCGGCGTCCATTTTTTTTCAAAAAAGGCGCTCTGGACGAGAAAATGGCAACGGTCCATCCCCCGGGGATTGCAAAAAGAAGCATACTCCCAATCAAAAACTTCCAGACGGCCGTCCTGGACATACATATTCCAGGGCGTAAAATCATTGTGCGTCAGACAACAAGCGAGCGTGCGGCCCTCAAAACGCCTGCAAGCGCTTGCGAAGCAAGCCTTGTAACGCTCCGGAACCAAATCCATGACCACCCTCCCGTCATCCACGGCGGCCTGCATGTCCGCAAACAACTCCGTCTGCTCGAAAAGCGCTTCGACGCCGGTCGCATCCTCCAGGCGTGCAATGAACTGCTCCATCAATGGGCCCCATTCGTGCGGCGTGCCGCTACGGCCTGTTTTCGTGGTCGTCTGGGCCAGCAGCCAGCCTTTGCCGGGCTGGTCTTTCAAGGCGGTAATGCGGGGAACTTCTTCTATGCCGGAAGCATGCAGGGTGTCCAGGATGCGCCGCTCGCGAAGGAACAGACGACAGACATCGGGATTGTCGGAAACCTTGACATAACCCAGTATCTTTTTGCCTTTGAAAATCTGCAAGGTGGCCTTCTTGTGGACGCTGGGCGTCCCCTCGAAAACGGCACATTCAAACGAGCCATCCAGTGCGAAAGCCTCACGGATGTCTTCGTCCCACTGCGGATAAGGCCGCCCGCAGCGTTCCAGATGCAACAGCCGGCCTGCCAGGGACGAGCGCCACACCAGCGGAAGCAAAGCCTTGACGAGTTTGCCTTTGATACCGCCCGGCTGATACAGGCACAAGGCCGTACGCAGATTGCGGACGGGGAAAATCCAACGCTTGGCGTCAGAGTTGGCGATACTGAAATACCCGTCCATCATTATAGGATGCGCTTGCGGTTCTTCTCATGCTGCGCGGCATAGATGACGCCCAGGATGGCGTCCGCCGCCTCTCTCGGAGAAGCCTCGTTCAAAACTTTCACATACTGCCCTTTCGCCGTCACTTCTTCCACCCCGTTTTTGTCCATCAGATAATCCAGACGGGAGTTGATGGCATCGATATCCTCGCGGGTGAGTTCTTTTTTGCGTTGCAGGATGGCATCCGCCGAGGCGGTCAGCAGGATATTGTAGTCCAGCGCAGGCACGAATAGCCGGCCCCAGGCATAGAGGAAGCCGAGGGGCAGCCAGATGCGCGTACGGCGGCTGTCGCAGATGATGTCGGTATAGTAGCGATCGAAAAAGACCAGCCAGGTAATGCGCGTCTTGCTTTTGACCGCGACCCACCAGCCCAGCAGATAATCGGTCGTATAATAACACAGGCGCAGGAAAGAACTCAATTTGCCCGTCTTGCCGCCCCGGTGCGGGTCGCCGTAATTGTCATCCACCTCTTTTTTCAGGCCGGCCGAATGGGCCACATCGCTGATGTTTCCAAAGAGCGTAGGCCGGAAATGGTTGAGCGTATGCGCCTTGCCGAACACCTTGGACAAGGATTCCAGGACGAGGTCGATGACGGTCGTCTTGCCGGAACCGTCGGGCCCCGTGAAGCCCACGGTAAAGCCCGTATCGGAACGAAGATAATTACGCAGGCGCCAATATTCAAAACGAATGAAGCGGGCCAGACCGGTCACCGGGGAACGGAAGAAAGCGTGCAGCAGCATTTTGCGCGACGGAGTCTTGTCGCAGGCAGCCGGCGAAGGGACACCGAAGCATTTGCGGACGCACTCCGACACGACGGAATCCCCTTCCACCGCAGCACGGACGGACGCATATTTCTCCGGATAGTCCGCCCCGACCGCCCTGTCGTAAAGATACTTGTCCAGAAACGCGATACGGCTGGAAACGATGCGCACAGGCACGCTCCCTTCCAAGGTACGGGCATCCCGGAGCAATTCATCCGCCGACAGCAAACGGATGCCGAACACCGAAGTATCGAAAAAGAAATCCCATTGCATGATCCCCTCCCGGGAGGCGACCACCCAGGTAATCAGCCGGTCGCTGTTCAGATAGGTAATGACTTTCCAGCCGGCCATTTCCACCAGGGCGAACAGGTCCGCCCGGATCTTGCGGTAATCCTTCCGGTGCAGGACGATATCGATGTCCCGGCTTTCACAACGATCAGGCAGGCCTTCCCAATTGCGCAGGACGGCATAATCGGCATGCGCATTGAGAAAGGTGAAAAAAGTATTCAACAGATTGGACGGACTCATCTTTTTACACTGGGATTGGAAATATGACTCATGTAGAACGGCCAGAAGATACCCACTTTCACGCTGCGCTGGGGACGGATGTAGTGCGGGGCGGAGAAATAGTCCGTCGAGCGCATCGGCCATCCCATATTGACATTCTCGACTTTGATATAGATGCAGCAACGCTTCCACTGGACATTGAGAAAAGCGTCCAGAATGGGCGTATCGCCATATTTGCACTCAAATTGATTGTGGAATGCCCCTGTCGAGGGGTTATAGGCCGGCATATACCATTGTGTCGTGTACCAGGCATTGACTCCGAACTGCATTTCCATGACTTTCTTGACCACCGTGAACTGGAAATACCAGCGCAGATTGGCGCTCAGGTAAGGCAGCGGAAGGACAGACTCGTTGGTGGAATACTGGGCCAGGAGGCGGTTTTCAAAATGGAATTTCCACAAGGTAAAGTCCTTGCGTGCCTCCAGGGTGAAGACGCTGAAAGGCTTGTCCGCCTGCCTGGGGAGCGCATCCGTATCGAAATAGACATAATTGCCCAGCAGGGTGTAACCGAACTTGATGTCGGTGTCCCAATGGGGAATCTCAAGCCCCCCGCTGAAAGTCGTCCGGGAGATTTTCCCGAAATCGTTATCCCATTTGAAGTGATTGGTAAAATAATGCTGCAACAGCAAATCCGGTGTCTTGAGGTCCGTTTCGGCGTGGAAGACAAAAGACAGCGGACTATCCCTGTGCCGGCGGAAAGGATAGAAATTGAAAAGGATATTGCCTCCCACATAGAAGCCGCCCGCCTCGGCACCGGCGAAATTGTATTGTCCCTGCGCATTCCAGTCAAAGTATTTCTTATACTGCCCCTTGACGCCTGCATAGACATAGAAAGTGTTGCGGGACAGGTCTTTGGACTTGACAAGATACATATCTTGCGCGGGCATGGAATAGTAGAGGAAACGGTTGGCCACGCCCACATCCAGCTTGGAAACGATGGCGTCGCTCTTCCAAGGTTGCAGACGCAGATAGACCTTGTTCTCCAATTTCACCGTACGGATCGAGTCGGCAGACTGGTAAGGATAGAGGTAATTGTTGGCATAAAAGGCCTTGGCGGCGGTCGTCGTCAACTGGTCTTTGTACACGCGGCGGTGGACGCTGAACTCCGAGGAGTGGCCGATGACGGCACTGGTCATATCCCGGTCGAGGGTATCGGCTTTGGCGCGGGAGGAAGTGTCCTTTTTGCGGAGGAACGACAACTGCATCCGATAATTCTGATCGAGAAAAGCCGTATAACGCTTGATGGCACTGCTGGTATTGGAAAGATTGACGGCGATTTCACGCGAATCCACCGTCGTATCCCTTATCCAGTTGATGCCCGTCGCGGGATCCTGGTCGATGGCACCGCCGTTTTCGGATCGTTCTATATGGTTGTAAATGAAACCGGTGTGCATCGAATATTTTTTGCCGAGGTAGTTCAGGCCCGCATGGACGGTACGGTTGAGCGTCTCCTCGTTCTGGAGATAGCCTTTGGCGCCATAGCGGTAGATACCGAGCGTGAGATTGAGTGCAGGGGTGAAATTCTGGCTCACCAGCGCGCCCACATTCAACTCCTCCTTCTCCTGGCCGTTGAACAGGGTGCCCGAATACCACAATTCGGTATAAGGCGTCTTGGTGTTGTACTGCGCCATCGTCTCCGGGGTCAGGGTCCAGGGCAGGTAGGGGGAATAGAAAAACGCATTGTCCTGCTCCTGCTTTTTGAGGAAATTGAACGGCTGTACGGGCGAGCCGGCCACACCGAGCCAGGTCGCATTGACATCGTCGCGGTAGAAAGAATAGTCGGGATAGTGGTAATTGAAACTCGTATCTTGCCGGACCATCTTCAGGTCGTCGAATTTGCGGTCCAGATTCCACATGATCAGGCGCTTGTAATGGAGACTGTCGGGCAGGACCCAGGTCTCGAGGATTCGGGGCGTATTTTCCCGGATGGAATCACGGATGGTGCGGAGCGAATCCTCACGGGCTTCCTTCGCCTCCAGATATGCCAGGCGGGCGGCATTGCGGGCGGCCAGTTTCCGGTCGCGGTCGTACGCCTTGCGTTCTTTTTTACTCAGGCCCCAATACCATTTGTCGAAACGCCACCGGGCACCGGCGAGAGAATCCGTTTTCCAGATCGAGTCAAGCCGGCTGACGGTCAGCGTGTCCGAACGGACCAGCAGAGAGTCCCGGGTCGCCCGCAAGGTGGCGGAATCCCGGAGGGCGATGAAATACCGGTATCGGAAACTGTCGCGGTACTCCAGACTGTCCGGAATGCGCATCGTATCGATGGGGTAAAAGACCCACTCCGGCTCTTTCCGGAGCGAGTCGCTGATGAAAAGACTGTCGGACCGGAGCAAAGAGTCGAGCCAGCGGACAAAGGCGGTATCGGGTCCGCGCCTGGGCACCACGCGCACTCCCGCCCCCTGCGAGCGGAGGGGTAGCATCTGGGCGAAGACGCACAGAATCAGGATGATGGCTACCGCCAGGGATATCGCTTGTCTTTTCATGCAATACGCAAATCCTTTGGACTGTCCCAAAAGATTTGCAATTTACGCATTTTTCTCGATATTTCAAGCATGGATGCGGCATCTTCCCAGCAAATCGGCCAGAATCAGGCCGTCCGCCTCCAGCATGGCGGCCAGCGTCGAGACCTTGACTTCAGGGCAGCCCAGCCTTGCGGCCAACTGTCCGAAAGAAATGCCGCTATCGCTGCGGATCAATGCGAGCATCTTCACGATGAGGGAAATATCCGCCGGCGGCAGACGCCCCGCATAGCGCTCCCCGGCAGACCGCCCGTCGGAGGCCCCGGAACAAGCATCCGGACGGACTGCGGAGCGACCGGAGCAAGAAAAGCCCAAAGAATCAATCCACTGCCCGGGGGTACAGACGGCCTCGGCCACCTTTTCGGCAATCAGGCGGTTGCACCCCTGCGAACACGCGTCCTCCATCCTCCCCGGCACGGCATATACCTCCCGGCCGTAATCGAAAGCCAGCCGGGCCGTAATCATCCCTCCGCCCTTATCCTTGGATTCGACCAGAAGCGTCGCCCGGGACAGTCCGGCGATAATCCGGTTGCGGCGGATAAAATGGATGGCAAGCGCTCCCGTCCCGAGCGGGTAATCACTCACCAGGGCGCAACCGGGCTGAATCTCCATCCGGAGGGCATCATCGCGATGCTGCCAGGGATAGAGGGCATCGACTCCCGTTGCCATCACGGCCCAGGTAGGTAGCCCGGCGCAGAGTGCCGCCCGGTGGGCGCAAATGTCCACGCCGAAGGCCAGTCCGCTGACGACACCGGGCTTCTCCTTCACGCCGGACAGGGCCTGTACCAGCCATTCACACTGTCGCAGACCGTACGGTGTCGCATTCCGCGTCCCCACGACCGCGACC
>CAMNQO010000067.1 GCA_946549475.1 uncultured Bacteroidales bacterium | reverse complement strand
GCCAACATCTGGGCCCAGATGACCAAGGACAACATCGGCCGTCAGATTGCCATCGTGCTCGACGGCATGGTCTATTCCTATCCCGTCGTCAACTCCGCCATCACGGGCGGCAGTTCGCAGATTACCGGCAACTTCGACGTGACCGAGGCCGAAGACCTTGCCAACGTGCTCAAGTCCGGTAAACTTCCCGCTCCCGCCACCATCGTCCAGGAGCAGGTGGTCGGTCCCTCCCTCGGTGCCGAATCCATCAATGCCGGTCTCATCTCCTTCATCATCGCCTTCCTGCTGGTGCTGGTGTACATGGTCTGCTTCTATCAGGGAGCCGGTCTCGTGGCGGATGTGGCCTTGCTCGTCAATGTCGTCCTGCTCTTCGGCACGCTGGCCTCTTTCGGCGCCGTCCTGACCCTGCCGGGTATCGCCGGTCTCGTCCTGACCCTGGGTATGGCCGTGGACGCCAATGTGATCATCTACGAGCGCATCAAAGAAGAACTCGCTTCGGGCAAAGGGCTCGGCCTGGCCATCAAAGACGGTTTCTCCAATGCGTACTCCGCCATCATCGACGGTCAGATTACGACCCTGCTCACCGGTCTCGTACTCTTCTTCTTCGGCTCGGGTCCGGTCAAGGGCTTTGCGACCACGCTTATCATCGGTATCGTAACTTCCGTACTGTCCTCTATCTTTATCCCCCGCCTGATTTTCGACAGCCGGGTGTCCAAAGGCAAGAACATCACGTTTGACAACAGCCTCACCCGAGGTTTCCTCAAGAATACGCAGATCAAGTTCATCGAAAACCGCAAGTGGGCCTATATCCTGTCCTGCACCCTGATCGCCGTCTCCCTGTGCTCCATCTTCGTCAAGGGCTTTACCTATGGTGTCGATTTCACGGGCGGCCGCACCTATGTGGTCCGTTTCGACAAACCCGTGCAGGCCGAGGATGTCCGCAGCGCCACGCTGGATGTCTTCAACGCTGCGGCTGCCGCTGACGAGAGCGTCAAGAACGCCTCCGTCGAGGTCAAGCAGTTCGGCGGCGAGAGCCAGATGAAGATTACGACTTCCTACAAGTACGACCAGGAATCCACCGAGGTTGACGCCGAAATCGAGAACATGCTCTTTACGGCCCTCAAAGGATTTTTCAGCAATGAAAATCTGACGCTGGCCGAGTTTACCTCCACTTTGGACAACCCCAACGGTATCATTTCTTCCGACAAAGTGGGTGCGACCATCGCCAACGACATCAAACGGAGCGCGGTAATCTCCGTCCTGCTCGCCCTGCTGGTCATCTTCGCCTACATCGCCCTACGTTTCCGTAAATGGACCTGGGGTCTGGGCGGCGTGGTCTCCCTGGCCCACACGGCCATCATCGTGATCGGCTTCTTCTCGCTCTTCTCGGGCATCCTGCCGTTCACCCTCGATGTGGACTCCACTTTCATCGCGGCCATCCTGACCATCATCGGTTACGCCATCAATGACAATGTGGTTATCTTCGACCGCATCCGTGAATACAGAGGCCTGCATCCGAAAGCCGAGTTTGGCAGCGTGGTCAACGAAGCCCTCAACGCGACGCTGTCCCGTACGATGAACACCTCCCTGACCACCCTGGTCACGATGCTCTCCATCGCCATCTTCGGCGGCGAGACCATCCGCGGCCTGGCCGTCGCCCTCATCCTCGGTATCATCATCGGTACTTACGCTTCCATCTTCATCGGAACGCCCGTGATGTACGACACCGAGCGCTCCCTGGCCAAGAAGACGGTCAAGAAATAAAGCCTCTTGCAAGCCGGCCTAAAAATAGAATCCGGCGCTGTAGCCCAGAACGAAACTCGCCAGAAACGGCGAGTTTTGTTGTATCTTGAAGGCCTCGAACTCCGCGAAAAGTTTGAGTTTGAAAGCCCCGCCCGTGATGAAATTGGCGCTCAGGCCCAGGTCGGCATCGAGCCCGACACCCTGCCCGTTCCAAGCCGCGCCCAGCAAAGGGTAGGCTTCGGCTTCAAACCACTCGGTAAAGGCCAGCGACCAGTACCCGCCGACCATCGCGTTGTACACATTGTACGAACGCGCATCCTTGTGGGTAAGGGAACCAGCGCCCAGCCGGACTTTGATTCCCGAGTTCATCGGGATGGTCCCCTCCGCACCGGGCATCGTGCTGCCCAGGGCACCGCGGGTCCAGGGGAGTTCGGCCTGCAAAGCGACATGCCCCCCGCGCCAGGGCGTCACGGAACCGTCGATATTGTCCCGCTGACCGAGCATGAAACGGCGGCCGTAGAGCCATTCTATGGTATAGTAGTCATGGGTCTCCGGAGCATAGTGGACATGCGTGTCGGGATTGAACTTCTTGCACCGTCCTTTGTCGCGCCAGATGAGGTCATTGAGAAAATAGCCCAACTCCACACAGCCGATGGACAAGACGGCCCCCGCTACCGTATCGCTCATCCAATGCCAGCCGGTAGCCACACGTTGGACGGCGGTGGAAAGGGCCAGGGTATCGCCGGCTATACTGATCCAGGGGCTGTACCAGCCATATTCCTTGTGCAAGGCGTGGGCTGTCGCAAAAGCCAGCACGCAATGGCCGGAAGGGCAGGAACGGTCATCCACCAGATTGGGACGGATGCGGTTAAGGCTTTCTTTCAATCCCCAGGAGGCTCCGCCGCTGAGTACGGCACAGAAAGCGGCCGCACTGGCCATCCGGCCCCAGTTGTTGCGGGTAGGCACACCGAAGGCTTTCAGCAAGGGAAACATGAGCATCGGCCCGTACTGGATGTAATCGCCGTACGGGTTGGAAAAATCCGGAAAAGCATTCTGGCGGATGGAACGGATATCCGTATCGATAGAATAAGGCACGGAGTACATCGTCCCGTCGGCATTCGGCCCTACGACATACTGCGCCCGCAAGCCACATGAAAGCAGCAACAGCAACCCTATAAGCACAAAGCGTTTCATCCGTGTGCAAAGATACGATTTATTTTGTACGGGGAAGCTTATATGCGGGAGGAATGTCCGGAGAGGGGGCAGGAGGAACTGGAACAGGCAGAGCAGGGGCCGGACGGACGGCCGGCGGTCTTGCAGGTGTTGGACGAGCCACCGTCGGTCTTGCAGGAGCCGCAGCGCCCTTTGCCCCGGCGGACGGAGCGGATGGCGCCATAGATGAGGAGTGCGAGCGGAATGCAGACAAGGAGCGTGGCGAAGTTCATACGGCTCAGATCAATAAGAGCGTGATTTGATACGCGGCAAAAGCGACCACCCATGCCAGGACGCACTGGAAGACCACCATGGCCACGGCCCAGCGCGTACGCAACTCCGCCCGGACGGCAGCAATCGCGGCCACGCAAGGGGTATAGAGCAGACTGAAGACGAGTGCGGGAACGGCGTTCACCACCGTCAGGGAGGACAAGACCCCCAGCACCTCCATCGTCGAGACGACGCTCTCCTTGGCCAGAAAGCCGGAAATGAAAGCCGTCACCACGCGCCAGTCATCCAAGCCCAGCGGAGCGAAAAGCGGTGCCAGCAGACTGGCAAACCAGGCCAGCATGCTCCCCTCTCCGTTTTCCACCATGTTGAAACGGAAATCAAGTGTCTGCAAAAACCAGATAACCAAGGTCGCAAGGAGAATGACGGTAAAGGCCCGCTCCAGAAAGTCTTTGGTCTTGTCCCAGAGCAAGCGGGCCACATTGCGCAGTTGCGGCAGCCGGTAGTTGGGCAGTTCCATGATAAAAGGGGCTGCCTGCGAACGGTCTGCCTTTTTGGCCGCCAACGCAACAAGGATGCCGGTCAGAATCCCCAGCAGATACAGGCAGCAAAGCACCAGCCCGCCGTGATGCGGGAAAAAGGCGGTCGTGAAGAAGGCGTAGATCGGGATTTTGGCCGAGCAACTCATGAAGGGAATGAGCATGATGGTCTTCATCCGGTCGCGGGAAGAAGGAAGGGTACGCGTAGCCATCACACCGGGCACGCTGCATCCCAATCCGATGAGCAGGGGCACGATGCTCCGCCCGGAAAGTCCCAGCTTGCGCAGGAAATGGTCGGTCAAAAAGGCCACGCGGGCCATGTAGCCGCTGTCTTCCAACAGTGAGAGGAAGAAGAAGAGAATCATGATGACCGGCACGAAACTGACGACGGTCCCCACTCCCCCGAAAAGGGCATCCGAGACCAGGGAGCGGACGAAGGGGGCCACCCGGGCTTTTGCCATCGCCGCATCCGTCAGCGAACCGAGCGCGTCGATGCCGCTTTCGAGTCCGTCCTGCAACGGAGCGCCCAGCACATCGATGGTCAGGTAAATAATGGAAATCATCACCAGGATGAAGATGGGAATGGCCGTCCATTTTCCCGTCAGAACTTTGTCGATCCGCCGGCTTCGGATATATTCCTTGCTTTCCCGCGGTTTGACCACCGTCTGCCCGCACAGGCGGCGGATGAAAGCGTAGCGCATGTCGGCGATGGCGGCCGCCCGGTCCAATCCGCGTTCGCGCTCCATTTCCCGGACGAGTTCTTCTATACCTTGGCGGGTGTTGTCCGGAAGACGCAGCATGCGTTCCACCCAGGGATCCCCTTCCACCAGTTTGGTGGCGGCAAAGCGCGTGGGAATCTTCACCGCCTGCGCCTGGGCATCAATCAAATCCATTACTGCGTGCAGACAGCGATGGACGGCGCCGCCGTTATCGTTCTCATCGCAAAAGTCCTTGCGGGCCGGTGCTTCCTGATACTTGGCGACATGGATGGCATGCTCGATCATTTCCTCGACGCCCTCATTGCGGGCGGCGGAGATACCGACCACCGGGATGCCCAGCAGACGCTCCATCTCGTTGACACGGATGCTGCCGCCATTCCCCTCAAGTTCATCCATCATATTGAGGGCCAGCACCATTGGGACATCCAGCTCCATCAGTTGCAAAGTCAAGTACAGGTTCCGCTCGATATTGCCCGCATCGGCGATGTTGATGATGCCACGCGTATTTTCATCCAGGATAAATTCGCGGGACACCAATTCCTCTTCCGAGTACGGCGTCAGCGAATAGATGCCCGGCAGATCGACCACCGTCGCACCGGGATGGTGACGGATGGAACCCGTCTTGCGATCCACGGTCACGCCGGGAAAGTTGCCCACATGCTGGTTGGAACCGGTCAGCAGATTGAAAAGCGTGGTCTTGCCGCAATTCTGCTGCCCGGCCAGGGCAAAGAGCAGTTCGGTCCCCTCCGGCAAAGGATGTTCGTGATCCTTGGAATGATACTTTCCGCCCTCGCCCAGGCCCGGATGATGCACCGGGGCCGGCAAGGCCTTGCCACCTGCATCCATCTTCCGATTTTCCGGCCCGGGATCCGGACCCGTTTCCCAAGTCTCCAGCCCGGAACCCCGGCCTTCCGGAGCGGCCTCCGGACGCTCTTGTCCGGAATCCGAACCGGAACCCGTCCTTCGGAGGATGGGATGAATCTGTATCCGGGCCGCTTCATCCGCCCGCAGGCTCAGGGCAAAGCCCTTCACCAGCAACTCCACCGGGTCTCCCATCGGCGCCCGCTTCACCACTTTGACTTCCGCACCGGGAATCAGGCCCATACTGAGGAAATGCATGCGCATCGCCCCCTCCCCGCCGACCACATCGATGACGGCAGACTGGCCTACTCCCAACTCATTCAGATTCATAGTTTGCATTCTCCTTAAAATAAGGCCGCAAAGCTACAAAATAATACCCGCATCGGCAATCCCTATAAATGGGGATAGACAAAAACCGCATCCCTTGGCGTAGGGATACGGTTTTCGACATTTTTATGTCTTTCGGGCGGTGTCAGCACACTCAAAGGGAAATGCTACGCCGGCGGTCCGGACGCCTGCACCGCTATTTCACGCGCTGGCCGTAGGAGCGATCCTGCGTATTGACGGTGATGCGCTCGCCCTGCTGGATGAAGAGGGGCACCATGATGATGGCACCGGTCTCAATCGTAGCCTCCTTGAGGGCGGAGGTGGAGGCGGTATCACCCTTGACGGCGGGCTCGGTGTAGGTGACTTCCATTTCCACATAGGTGGGAAGCTCGCAGGTGAGGCATTTCTCCTCTTCGCCGTCGATCCAGAACATCATTTCGACATGCTGACCTTCTTTCATCAGATCCGCGTTTTCAACCACATCGGTGTCGAGATGGATCTGCTCATAAGTCTCCTCGTGCATGAAGTTGAACCCGTCCTCATCCTTGTAGAGGAACTGGTAGGGACGGCGCTCCACGGTGATGACATCGATTTTCGCACCGGCCGTGAAGGTATTCTCCAGGATGCGGCCGTTCTCGAGGTTGCGCAGTTTGCTCTTGACGAAGGCGGGGCCTTTGCCCGGTTTGACATGCTGGAACCACACGATCGAGCAGGGTTTGCCGTTGTAGTTCAGATAAAGTCCGTTCTTAAAATCAGCTGTTGTTGCCATATAATTAATAATTGTTGGTTAAAATCTCGTTTTTTATCCGCTCCAGCAACCATTTGGGGGTCGAAGTCGCTCCGCATACGCCCACACGGTCTCCTTCGCGAAACCATTTGGCATCCAGACCGTCCGCCGACTCCAGCGCGTAACTCCGGGGATTGCAGGAACGGCACAGGTCGAAGAGGACCTTCCCGTTGGAAGAGGATTTTCCGCTCGCAAAGATAATAATATCATGTGAAACGGCAAAGTCCGCGAGGGATTTATGGCGTGAAGAAACTTGTTTGCAGATGGAGTCGTGTACCGTCAGGCGGCCTTTTTTCATCCGGCCGGCCAGCGTCTCGCACAAACGCCGGTATTCGACGGGATTTTTGGTCGTCTGCGAGAAAATCTCAATATCGCGGTCCGTATCAAGCGTCTGGCTGCGCTCCAACTCTTCCACGCTTTCCACGACGACGGCCTGTCCGTCGGTCTGCCCCAGCAAGCCAAGCACTTCCGCGTGCCCCTTCTTGCCGAAAATCAAGAGTGTCCCTTGCTTGGGCGCCAGCCGCTGCCAGGCTTCCCGTATGCTTTTCTGCAAACGGATGACGACGGGACAGGTGCAGTCGATGAGCCGGATGCCGGATGCCGCCGCCTCCCGATAAGTCAGCGGCGGCTCCCCGTGCGCCCGGATCAGGACAGGGGTGTCGGAAGAGCCGGCCGGCACGGAAACGGAAGGGGCTGGAGGGACGCAAGCCAGGGGTTCAGGAGCGACGGCCGGAGAGCCGGAGGGTGAAAGAGGGGCAGGAGGAGCGGTAAGGAGCGAAAGGGAATCGATACGCCTCAGTCCGAGCGCCCCCAGGCGGGCCAGTTCTTCGTCATTGTGAACGATGGCGCCGAGCGAATACAGAACGGGGACGGAAGAGGCGGAAGAAGGGTGGGCATGACTGCGCAGGTATTCTTCGGCGGTAGAAATCGCCTTGATGACTCCGGCACAGAAGCCGGACGACGGATCGATATCCACCGTCAGTTTCATCGGGCAAATCTCTCTCGGAGAATCGTCTCCAACCAGGCCATCTGCTGCTCGAAAGTCATATTCGTATTGTCCAGTACGATGGCATCCGGAGCCTGACGGAGCGGAGACGCGGCCCGGTGGGAGTCGATATAGTCCCGCCGCTGAAGATTTGCGAGAATTTCATCAAACGACACGTCTTCTCCTTTGGCGACAAGTTCGTCCATACGGCGCTGGGCCCGGACTTTCTGGTCGGCCACCATGAAAATTTTCAACTCCGCATCGGGGAAAACGGTCGTACCGATGTCCCGGCCGTCCATCACCACGCGACGATTCCTCGCCAAATCACGCAGGCGGGCATCCACATACGCCCGTACACAGGCGAGCGCCGCGACCGGGCTGACCAGGGCGGACACTTTCATCGAACGGATCTGCCGCTCGATGCAACGCTCCCCCATATAGGTGCGCGTGCCTTTGCCGTGGTCCTCGAAATGCAGGTCGAGGTCATGCAGCGCCGGCTCCAGCTTTTCCGTATCGATGCGCTCACCCTCATGCCAGCCGTTTTCCAGCACAAGCAGGGTGACTCCCCGATACAGGGCGCCGGAATCCAGATATACAAAACCAAGCGAATGGGCAATCCGCTTGGCAAACGAGCTCTTCCCGGTAGAGGAATAGCCGTCAATCGCAATAATGATGTCTTGGATGTCTAGATCCACAGATGGGCCTGAAGGTAGGCGTTGCAGGCTGTAGCCACAAAGAGGAAGACGATGAGGCTGGACACGATGATGCCGATGACTTTGAGGCGTTTGAGCCAGATCATATTGTTCCAGCCCACCGTCTGGAACATACTCCAGAAACCGTGATTGAGGTGGAGCCAGACGACGGCGAACCAAAGCAGATAAAGCAGCAGAATCCACCACCTGCCGAAAGTCGCGGTCAGCAGTTCATAAGGATTCTCTGCCTCATGACCCAAAAAGTCCTGCAACTGCATCTTGGCCCAGAAATCGCCCAGATGGCAGGCCAGTCCGAGCAGGACGAGCAAGCCGAGTACCAGCATATTCTTGGAAGACCAGCTGTCCGCCTTGGCTTTGCTGGGAACCTCATAACGCTTGAGACCGCCACGGGCCTTGATGTTGCCGTAGGACAGCCAGAGTCCCCAGAGGATGTGGACGAGGAAGCCCAGGGCCAGCACCGGCACCATAATGGTGACGATGGGAAGGGCCATAA
>CAMNQO010000066.1 GCA_946549475.1 uncultured Bacteroidales bacterium | reverse complement strand
CTGCATACCCGTCACGAGTGGCTACCCCACCGCCTGGGACGCAAGCCCGGCAGATCCGTCGTCATCGAAGACCGCTGGTCGGATGAGCCCGGATGGCGCGGGGCGGGAACGGCGATACCGGTCTTTTCCTTGCGTACAAAGAAGGATTTCGGTGTCGGGGAGTTTGAAGACTTGTATGCGCTCGTCGATTGGGCGGCTTCTACCGGTCAGTCTTTCATCCAACTTTTGCCGGTCAACGACACCACCATGTCGCATACCTGGCAGGACAGTTATCCCTACAATGCCAATTCGTCGTTCGCCCTGCATCCCATGTTCCTCCACCTGCCCTCCATCGGCGTGTCGGAGGATGAGGACTACTGTCGTCTGCGCGACGAACTCAATGCGTCCCCCTCTGTTGATTATGAACGGGTCAATGCCGTCAAGTGGGAGTACATCCGCAAAGCCTTCGGCAAGACCTTCAAGGCTTTGTCCGCCCGGGAGGAATATAAGGAGTTCCTGACGGAAAATGAGGGATGGCTGATTCCCTACGCCGCATTCTGCGTCCTGCGGGACGAGAACGGAACGGCTGATTTCAGCCAATGGGGGGAGTATGCCCGCTACAAGTCCAAGGCCGTTTCCGCGTACATTGCTTCGCATCGGGAGAAGTTCGACCTGCACTGTTTCGTGCAGTACCATCTGCACATCCAGTTGCGACAAGTCCGCGACTATGCCCGCAGCAAAGGCGTCTATCTCAAGGGAGACCTGCCCATCGGCGTGAGCCGGACCAGCGCGGACGCCTGGGTCTCTCCCCAACTCTTCAACCTGGACTCGCAGGCCGGAGCCCCGCCCGATTATTTTTCCCGGGACGGCCAGAACTGGAGTTTCCCGACCTACAACTGGGACGAGATGGCGCAGGACGGCTATGCCTGGTGGAAGCGCCGCCTGGGCAAGATGTCCGAATATTTCGATGCCTTCCGCATCGACCATATCCTCGGATTTTTCCGCATCTGGGAGATTCCCGTCCCCTTCAAGAGCGGTCTGGAAGGCCATTTCAACCCGGCGTTGCCCTATTCGATGCAAGAACTTGAGAGACGGGGACTCGCGTTCCCCAATGCGCTGAAGGAACTGTTTCTCGAGGATCCCCGTCGCAAAGGCTGGTGGCATCCGCGCATCGGCGCCAAGTGGTCGCAGACCTACCGTGACCTCTACGGGGATGCCCTGCATGCATTTGACGCGCTTTACGACGACTTCTTCTATCGCCGTCACAACGAATTTTGGCGCGGCAAGGCGACCGAAAGGCTTTCTGCTGTGCTGGGCTCGACCAATATGCTGGCCTGCGGCGAAGACCTGGGGATGATACCGCCCTGCGTCCCCGAGGTGATGAAGCGTCTGCACATTCTTTCCCTGGAGATGCCCCGTATGCCCAAGACGCCCGGGCAGGAGTATGCCGACCCGGCATCGTTTCCCTACGAGAGCGTCTGTACCACATCCAGCCACGACATGTCGCCGCTGCGGATGTGGTGGGAGGAGTGTTATGAGCCGACGGCCCATTATTATTACGGACAGTTGCACCGGGGCGGGGAAGTGCCTCCGGCGCTGACGCCGGATTGCGCCCGGCAGATTCTGCAGCAAGCCCTTTCCGCCCCCTCCATGCTCTGCATCCTGCCTTTGCAGGACTGGCTGGCCGTCAGCGAAACCCTCCGTCATCCCGATGTGAAGGCCGAGCGTATCAACGACCCCGCCAATCCCCGGCATTTCTGGCGCTACCGCATGCACATTCCCATCGAGAAGATGGCCTCCGATGCAGACTTCTGTGAAAGCGTCTTGACTCTGATCCGACAAACCAACCGTTAGAAATGATGAAACGCCTTTCCGTCCTCTGCCTGATTTTTTTTCTGACGCTGCCCCTCTCTTGTTCGGGCAAGCAGGAACTCCAGCCTGTGTCTGAATCGTCCGCCAGCGAGGAACCTTCCGTTCCTGCCGGGCCGGACCAGCCCGCCGACCCCGACGGTCCCGAAACGCCGGACGAGCCCGGAACACCGGACGAAGACCTGCTTTTCGGCGGGGGAGCCGGAACGGCTGACGCCCCTTACCGGATTGCAACCGTGCATGATTTGGATACCCTCGCTTATCTGGTCAATGTCGGAGACGAGCGTTTTGTCCGTGCCGTTTATCACCAGGTCGCGAATATCTCCGGCGCTTCCCTCAAGGCTTGTATCGGACGGCTTGACCGGGACAAACCTTTCTGCGGACTCTATTACGGCAACGGATTCCATATCAGCGGCCTTTCCATTGCAGACCTTCCGGCGGAAGGGGCGGGACTTTTCGGCTATACCGACGGTGCCGTTCTCGACGGTATCATATTGGACGGCTTCCGGACCGTCGGAACAGGCAGTTGCCGGGGTGCCCTGGCCGGCGTCTCCTTGGACAGTGTCATTTCGAATTGCTGCGTGAACGGCACCGTTTCGATGGAGGAGACCTCGGTCTGCGGCGGGCTGGCCGGCAGCAACCGGGGCGGAATCATCCGTGACTGCCAGTTCAACGGCGTTATCCGGGGCGGTGACCGTACCGGAGGCATCGTCGGGGAAATGTACTATGGGACCATCTCCGGCTGTGCCGTAAGCGGTGCCGTCACGGGAGCCTGCCAGGTGGGCGGTGTCGCCGGTGCGGCCGCCGTACCCGCCGGTGCTTCCCTTCTTTTCGACCACTGCGTCAATACGGCCGATGTGACCGCCGATTACAATCTCGGCGGAATCCTGGGCTATGCCACCTGCGGCGGCATGCGCCTGACGCTCGTCAATGGTATCTGCCGGGACTGTACGCTTCATGCCACCGGAGCCGCGTCCAACCACTATGCCCGTGTCGGCGGGATCCTGGGCGGGACGGACAGCGCTTCATCCGGACCTGTCAATGTCCTGAACACCTGTTCGTACGGTCTCCGTCTTGTCCTGGATTACGAGGGGTACGAGCAAGTGCGTGCCATCGGCGGCATCGTGGGCTCGATGTATTGCGACGGTACGATTGCCGCCTGCTGGTCCGATCTCGCTCCCGAAGATGTGACCGCCCGGGCGCTACCTTATTATAAAGGGGCCATCGTCGGGTACAAGAAGACTTCCGCCGTGCTTTCTTCCGACAATTTCTATGACAGTGCCAGTGCCTATGGGGCCTGGTACGGAGCGAATACCTGCGTCGGCCTGGCGGCGGACGACATCAAAGGCGGACTTTTGCTCAGCCGGCTCAATGCCGTCGCGCGGACACTGGCATCGGCCCGGATGTGGACGGCGGACCGGTTTTCGGGGCTGCCTGTCCCGGACGGCGGTCTGCCCGATCCGACGGATGCGCAGGCTCCCCGCATCCGCATACTGGCCATCGGCAACAGTTTCAGCCAGGATGCTACCGAACAATACCTGTGCGAACTGCTGATGGCGGCCGGTTACGAAGCCACGGTGGCGAACTGCTACATCGGCGGCTGCACCCTTGAAAAACATTGGAACAACGAAAACTCCGCCGACGAGTCCCTGCGCAACTCCAATTCTTACCGCAAGGTGGTTCAGGGCATCAAGACGACGACCGGGTATGTCTGCTCGATTGCCCGGATCCTGATGGACGAACCGTGGGACTATGTCATATTCCAGCAGGGAGCGGGGCTGTATGGCATCCTGGACAGTCATTATCCCTATCTGGACAACTTCGTCGCCTATGTGGCCAAGTATCTCAACCCCGGCACTTATCGCCTGGGCTATCAGATGACCTGGGGCTTCCCGGTATCCTGCACCGATTCCCGCTTTGCCTATTACGACAACGACCAGATGAAAATGTACGAAGCCTGCCGTGACTGTGCCTACGCCCTCAAAGAGCGTTCCGGTCTCGACCTGGTCATCCCGACCGGGACGGCCATCCAGAACGGACGCACATCTTCCCTGGGCGATACCTTCAACCGGGACTGGGGACACCTCGACTATAACCATGGCCGTTACACCGCCTCCTGCACCTGGTTTGAGACCATTACCGGCATCGATGTCACGGACAATACCTATGCTCCCGACACCCTCACGCCCGAAGTGGCGCGGATTTGCCGCCGTGCCGCCCACGCCGCCGTCGCAAGTCCGCGGCAGATAACCCGTTTCTGACCGCCGGAGCATCCCGGACGCTATCCCGCCGAAGTGTTTCTCCGGCGGGATTTTTTATATCCGTCCTGTCTGCCGCAGCCCGGTTTGTTCAAAAAAAATTGCAAAAAAATTTGGAAATGTGGTAGGGGGGGGTGTATATTTGCAATTATTGTCAATGTGCCGTATTATGCGCGGTAGTTGGACAATAGTGTCTGAAAGTCAATTAAAAGTATTGATTATGAGTAAGTTTGGTGTTGTGTTCAAGGGCTTGTACATCCTCGCGTTCTTCTTTTCGCTTCTGCTCCTGTTCCCGTTTGCTGCGTGCCGCAAGAATGAAGTGGTGGAAAAGGAATATGCCTGGTGGCTGGATGATGACGATGAAGGCTCCGGTAAAGACGATCCCTCCAAACCGGACGAGCCCATCCCCGGCGGGGACGAGGAAGATGAAGGCGGCGGTACCGAGCCGGTCTATGCCAAGGACGGCCAGAATTTCATGGGTACCGTCACATGCGACGGTAAAGGAGTGGCCGGCTGCATCGTGACCGACGGAGTCAATTTCTACCGTACCGACCACAGCGGACGCTACTGGCTTCCCGGCAAAGTCTCTTCGACGGATTTCGTCTATATCTCCATTCCCTCCGGCTATGAAGTGGCCAGTGATGCCACCTACGGTATCGTGCCGCAGTTCTACAAGAAGGTCAACAAGTCGGGTGCCGCTCCGCAGACATTCAATTTCACGCTGAAAAAGGTGGATCAGAGCAGTTACACCCTGCTGCTGATGACGGACCAGCACATCCAGAACCGGAATATCGCCGAGATTACTTCGGGCAAGTCCAAAGTGACGACCAACGACCGTGAGGCCTATGTCAGTTATTGCGTCAATTATCTCAAGGGGTATGCGTCCGGCCTGAAAACGAAAGGGCCTGTCTATGGGCTCTGTACGGGGGACATGACGATGTATGAATACTGGGCCGGCAAGTACAATGCCAACTATACCTACTATCTGGACGCTTCCAAGTCTCTCGGCTTTCCCGTTTTCCATGTCATCGGCAATCACGACCACGCCGACGGTAAGACGATGACGGATTATATGGCGGCGGAGCAGTATCGCAACTATTTCGGCCCCACTTATTATTCGTTCAATATCGGCGATCGTCACATCATCGGTCTGGACAATATGGAAGTGACCGAAAACAACGCATCGCTCTACGATCCTTCCAGCGCGCCCGGCGGATATAAGATCCGTCTCGGGGCCGCCCAACTCGCCTGGCTCAAGAGTGATGTGGCGGCGATGGGCAAAAAAGTCAAGGAAGTGATCCTGATGTGCCATGTGCCGATGGCGCATTGGTCCGCCCCCAGCACCAATACGGCCAATGTGACGGCGACCATCTCCCACGACCAGGCGGAGTTCAACCAGATCAGCGCTTTGCTGAGCAAATACAAAGTACGGATTTTCTCCGGCCACGACCACGTTTCGCAGAACTTCAACATCACTCCCAACATGGTCCAGCACACCCATCCGTCCATCTGCGGCATGTACTGGTACACCTGGATGTGTGCGGACGGTACGCCCTCCGGCGCGACCGAATACAGCGTGTCGGGCGACAGTTTCAAGCGCAAACTCGTACCCTTTCCGACGGCTTACCGCAACAATCCCGGCTATATCGTGTACAGCGACAAAGTCCGCACCGGAACCGGCATCACGGTCTATAACAAGAACCAGGATTCGTCCGGCGCCGTCGAAGGCGGTGACCCGTGCATCCTCGTCAATTTCTTCCAATGGCATCCGTCCTGGAAGATCCAGGTCTATGAAGGCGACCAGCCCGGTACGGGGGCGATGGTGTGGCGCTGCGACCTGGACGCCCGCAAGGCCATGGAGAACGGGGAGGTCAACCTGAGTGCCAGCAACTGGCTCGGCGTAAGCACCAACCTGCACATGTTCCAATATTCACCGGCCCGTACTTCCTCCAAGATTACCTTGCTGGTAAGCGACGAGGACGGCAAGATGATTTACAACATAACCGACATCCAACTGACCTTATAGAATTTATATGAGAAAAAAACTATTCTTTCTGTTGTCGGCGGCGTTCCTGTTGTTGCAGGCTTACGCTTCGGCTGCGCAGGGAATCCAGGTGAAAGGAACGGTGGTGGACGAACAAGGCATCCCCTTGATCGGAGCGACCGTCCGGGCAGGGGATAACGCCCGTGCCGGTGCCATTACGGACCTGGACGGCCATTTTACCCTCGATGTCCCCTCGTCCGATGCCGTCCTGGTATTCGAGTACATGGGGTATGTCGAACAGCGTGTCAAGGTCGGAGCCAAGCGGGTTTTTGAAATCGCCCTCCAGCCCGACACCAATGCGCTTGACGAGGTCGTCGTCATTGGTTACGGCGAGACCAAAAAGTCCGATCTGACGGGCTCCGTCATCAATGTCAAGATGTCCGACATCAAAGATGCGCCGGTCGCTTCCGTCGATCAGGCGCTGCAAGGGCGTATCGCCGGAGCGGATGTGATGACCACCTCCGGCGACCCGACGGCCAGCACATCCATCCGCATCCGAGGCTCCCGTTCCATCACGGCGTCCAACGAGCCGCTGATTGTGGTGGACGGTGTCATCGACGCGGTCAAGGACCTGGGCGATCTCAACTCCGCCGACATCGAGTCCATTTCCGTGCTGAAAGACGCCTCCTCGACGGCCATTTACGGAGCCCAGGGTGCAAACGGTGTCATCATCGTGACCACCAAGCAGGGAAGTCCGGTCGTGACCAAGCCCTCGATTACGCTTTCCGTCAAGGGCGGTATTTCCCAACTTGCCCGCAACCTCGATGTCATGAGCGCAGCAGAGTTTGCCGAATATCTCAATGAGGTTTACGACTACAACCGCAATTATCAGATTGGCGGCGAATATCCCGAAAAACGCAAGGATCCGGCGGCCTGGGGTGCCGGCACCAACTGGATCAATGAAATCACCCGCATCGCCCCTTACCAGCAGTACGACTTCTCCATTTCCGGAAAGACGGAAAAGACCAGTTATTACGGCTCCCTGGGCTACAGCGACATCCAGGGTATCATCAAGGATTCCGGCCAGAAACGCGTGACGGCGCGTTTCAGCATCAGCCACAATTTCACCAAGTGGCTGCAGGTGAGTTACAAGCCGTCTTTCCTGTATCGCAAGGAACTCTACAACAAAGCGACCATCGGCGGCTCCCAGTGGTGGAACGGCGCTACCTATCTGAATCCGATGCTCTCCTCGGGCGACATCATCAATGATCTGTATAACAACGGTACGCGTTTCAACAACCCGGTCGTCTTCCTCAAATCCACCGAAGATTTTCGGGACAGTTATGCGTTTACCAACACGCTGGGTCTGGACATTACGCCGCTGAAAGGCCTTAAAATCAAGAGTACCAACACATTCTACTATTGGCAGGGACATCGCTACCGCTTCTATCCCGGCACCCTGCCGACCAAGAATGAAGGAGACGGTGCGGAAGTGTACCGGGTCGAGCATGACATGCGCCAGTTTACCTCCGACAAAACCGTGACCTACAATGTGGATCTGCCCGGCGGTCACCATATCGACGTGATGGGCGGCTATTCCCTTTACTGGAAGTTCCTCAATGAACTCCAGAACACGGCCAAAGGCCTTCTGGTGGACGATCTCAAGTGGAACAACATGAGCGGCGTCAACGACAAGGACAATTATACGCTGCACTCCTACAACACCACGCTCACGCGCAACTCCTTCATGGCCCGCTTCAATTACAATTGGATGAAGCGTTACTACCTTACTTTTACAGGCCGCTATGACGGTTCTTCCAACTTCGCCGCCCACAACAAATGGGGCTTCTTCCCCTCCATGGCGTTGAAATGGACCATCACCAATGAGCCTTGGATGCAGAATGTCAAAAATGTGAACGAATTGGCCCTGCGAATCAGTGCGGGACGCACGGGTAACGACGCCATCAGTTCCTACCGCTCTCTCCAGGCGCTCTCGTCCTCTTCCAGCGGATATCTCTTCGGAGGCTCGCAGAGTACCTACTACTATCCGTCCCGTCTGGATTCGCCGGACCTCACTTGGGAGAAAACCGACTTGTACAACATCGCCATCGATGCTTCCTTCTTCAAAGACCGTCTCAAAGTCACGCTGGAGGGCTACCTTTCCTATACCCGTGATCTGCTGCTGACAGTCCAGAAGGCCAATCAGTCCGGTTATTCCTCATTCTATGAGAACATCGGCCGTACTTCCAACAAAGGTGTCGAACTCACCCTCGAGAGCCGCAACATCATGACCAAAAACTTCTCCTGGACGACCCAGTTGACCGTCTCCCACAATGTCCAGTTAGTCGAGGACATCGGCAGCGAGGATTTCGTCTCCGCGATGGATTCGCCGGGCAACGGCTCCTACATGATGTACGGCTATGTCAAGGGAAAACCGCTCAACTCCCTGTGGGGATTCCAGTACGGCGGTGTCTGGCACAGCCAGGAAGAAATCGAGCGCAATGCCCTTACGCATACCTATGCCGTCGCTTCCACTTCCGTCAAGCCCGGCCGGCCCCGCTACATCGACCAGAACCATGACGGCATCCTGGACAACAACGACCTGGTCTATCTGGGCAATGC
>CAMNQO010000065.1 GCA_946549475.1 uncultured Bacteroidales bacterium | reverse complement strand
CACCCATCTCAAAAATTACATCCTCGACCTCCCCATCGCCAAAGTCCGCATCCTGCGCATCGCGTCCGAATCTCCCTACAAAGAACACCTCAAAGGACTCCTGACAACGGACGACCCCTCTCTGCTCGCGGAACTGGATTCCCTCTCCTATGCTCTGGCCGAGAAATACATCGACCACAGTACCCAATGGGTCAATCTGGTGGACATCGGCCGGCAGGTGGGAGTGGACTACGGGACCATCCTTTCGCGGATGAACCGAAACTATGTCGAATTGGACGATGAGTCCGGCCGGCTCTATATGATTTATTTCGTGGACTATATGCGTTCCGGCCTGCAAGCCCCCATCGAGTTTTGCGAGCAGTCCGTCAAAGAAACGATCCTGTCTGTCCGCAAGCGCGAACTGATCCGGAATCTGGAACAGGAATTGCTGGAGCAGGCGCGTCAAAATGGTGAATTTGTGATTTATGAAGAAGAAAATTAATATCTTTCCGTCCCTGGCGCTGTTGTGCGGCCTTTTCCTGGCGACCGCGCTCTCTGCCCAGCAGTATCCGGACGGCTTGATTGACAAGACGGTGGCCGTCGTGGGCAATGAGATGATCACCATCTCCCAGATCGAGCAGGAAGTGCAGATGATGCGTGCACAGGGGCTGTCTTCCGACCGCAATGTCCGATGTGAACTCCTGGAGCAGATGCTGGTGACCAAACTCTTCCTGATGCAGTCCCGTATCGACTCCCTCAAAGTCAACCAGGATATGGTGGAGAGCGAACTGTCCAACCGTATCGCACAGGTGAAGACCTCCCTCGGCGGCGAGAAAGAGGTAGAGGAATATTTCGGAAAATCGCTCTACAAGATCCGTCAGGAGTGGCGGAAAAATATCGAGGAACAGTCGCTGACCCAGCAGATGCAGGGCAAGGTGGCGCAGGCGGTCGATGAGATTACGCCCATCGATGTGAAACAGATGCTCGATACGACCCAGGTGGCCGACCTGCCGGTCGTTCCCGTCAAGTACAAACTCAGCCAGATCTGCATCTATCCCGACCGCGAGGCGGCCAATATGGCCTGCAAGGAGCGTCTGCTGGCCCTGCGTGAGCGTATCATCGCGGGCGAGAGTTTCTCGATGCTGGCCCGCCTGTATTCCAAGGATCCCGGCAGCGCCCGCAAGGGCGGGGAACTGGGCATGGCCTCCAAGTCCATTTTCTGGCCCGTCTTCTCGGATGCGGCCATGTCCCTCAAGCCCGGCATCGTGTCCCAGATTGTGGAGACCCCCGACGGCTTCCATATCATCCAGGTGATTGAAAAGAAGGGAGACATGTTCAATGCCCGCCACATCCTGCTCAAGCCCGAGTACACCAGCGAAGACCGCGAGAAGGCTTTCAAGACCCTCGACAGTCTCAAGACCGAGATTGAGAACGGAGCCGTGACCTTCTCGCTGGCCGCCAAATTCTACTCCCAGGATCCCTCGACCCGGACCAACGGCGGTCAGATGTGCGACCCCCAGACGGGTTCCGCCTATTTCGAGATTGACCGCCTCAAACCGCAGGACTACGAAGCCATCCGCTATCTGAATGAAGGGGATGTCTCCAAGCCGGTAGAGTCGCTGGACAACGAGGGGCGCAGCGGCAATACGGTGTACAAAATCGTCCGTCTGGACAAGGCGATTCCTGCCCATCCCGCCTCTTACGAAAATGACTACGACTTGCTGGCCAATATGGCCAAGCAGAAGAAATCGATGCAGGCGATCAATGACTTCATCAACGGGAAAATCGTCTCGACGCATATCATCATCGATCCGATTTTTAAGGATTGTCCTTTTGAAAGGGAGGCATTTCTTGCCAAAATCCGGCCTTGAAGTCTTTCCGTGCCATAATCCTTGCCGTTTCGGGATTGCTGGTAGGCCTGTGGGTACTATCGGCGCAGGATGCGTCCCTCCCGTCCGCAGGCTCCCCGCGTGCCAAGCAGGCGACCGCACCCGTGGGGGCTGCTTCTTCGCAAGAAGAGCCGGAGGACAGCCTTGTGCGCCTGATCCGTGCCCGGAGTCTGCAATCCATCGACATCGAGGGGGCGACGGTCCGGAAAGTTTTCGGTACGCCGGAGGACCCTGTCACCTTCCTGCACAACAATACTTATCTCATCTGCGACACGGCTTACTGGTATGTGGACAGCCGCCAGATCCAGGCTTTCGGCCATGTGAAGATCTTGCAGGAGCAGACCGAACTGACCAGCGACCGTCTGGTGTATTGGGTGGACAAAGACCTGGCCGAGTTCCGCGGTTCCCTGGTACAACTCCGGGACGAAGAAAACAACCTGTTGCGCACCCGTCATCTGGATTATAACACCAAGGACAGCGTCGCCATATTCGGACATGGCGGTGCGCTGCGCGACAAGACGGGCCAGTTGATCGAGAGCGAAGACGGCACCTACGACTCGAAGACCAAGATTTTCACCTTTGAAAAGGATGTCAACATGTTCACGGATTCGATTTTCATCAAGACCGCTTCGATTGTGTACGAGGCGGACCGTGATTTTGCCACTTTCGGGTATGAGACCGATATGTGGAAGGACGAGAATATGTTGTCTTCCAATGCCGGATGGTATGACCGTCGCGACAGCCTTTTCTTTTTCCGCCGCGACGTCCACATGATGAACGACGACCAGGAAGGCTGGTGCGATACCTTATATTATTATCGCGGCAGCGGCAATCTGCGGATGCGGGGCCATGTGCAGGTGAGCGATACCACGCGCAATACTTTTTCGCTGGCCGGGCACATGTTCTATGTCGATTCGTTGTCGAAAATCACGCTCTATGACGACCCGGCCGTGCTGATGGTCGTCGAGGAAGAGAAAGACCGTCCGGACTCGCTGTGGTTCGGTGCCGATACGATGATTTACCGTACGGTGTACCGTTTCAAACTGGACGAGGACATCGTGAAGACTTCCCAAAAGCGTCTCGAAGAGATCCAGGTCGATCCGGTGGGTGAGTTCCGCAAGCAGGCGGCCCGGGCCAAAGCCGAACAGGCGGCCAAGGATGCGGAAGAAGATCCCAACAGCGCCGCAGCCGCCGCCAAACGGCGCGAGGCTTACAAGGCGGCCCGGAAGGCGAAGCAACAGTCCGGCCCTGAAGGACTGGCCGGACGGCCGGAGGAAGAGTCCGGCGGCATGCCGGGTGACAGCCTTGCCGTGACCGGCGTTCCCGCTGATAGCCTGGCCGTCCGCGACAGCGCCACCGCCGTTGCTGCCGTCCGCGACACTTCCGTCCTTGCCGCCCGGGACAGCGCCTCCGTTGTCTCCGCTGCCGATACCGTCGCAGCGGCTGTGCCGGCCGACAGCCTGGCTTCGGCACCCCCGGCGGCCGACAGCACCCGCATCGGATTTCTCACGGCCCTCCGTCATGTCAGGATGTACCGCCAGAAGATGCAGATTATCTGCGACTCCCTCGAATACAACGATGTGGACTCTTTGGCACGCATGTATAAGGACCCCGTCATCTGGAACGAACGCGACCACCAGTATTCCGCAGACAGCATCTATGCCCGCATCCGCAATTCCGGCATGGAGAAAGCGAACTTGATGTCCGATTCTTTCATCATCATCCGGGAAGACTCCACCCATTTCAACCAGATCAAATCCACGGAAAGCGTCGCCTGGTTCCGGGACAATGTGTTGCAACGCTATGATGCGCTCGGCGGGGCCAATGCCATTTTCTATATCGAGGAGCAGGGGGTCCTGGCGACGGCCAACACGAAGGAGACCAAGATGATGTCCGCCGTCTTCAAGGACCGGACCATCGAGCGGGTGTATTATTTCGATGCCCCCAAGAGCAATGCCTTTCCCGTCTGTCAGATGAGCCGGGAAGACCAGCGTCTCAAAGGCTTCAACTGGGATGAAAGCCAGCGGCCCCGTTCCCGCCGGGATGTGACGAAACTGCCGTTCAAAGAATCCCAGCGGAAACAATATGCCGCCCGTCCGAGAGCCTCCTATCGCCATTCGGAACGCTATTTCCCTGGCTATATCCAAAATATTTACAAATTGATTGCGCGCGGGGACTCCCTGGAGCGGGTACGCCAGGTGCAGAAGTCCCGGCGGGATTCTCTTGCCCGTCTGGCGCGTATCGATTCCCTGGCCCGGGCGGACAGCCTGGACAAAGTGCAGCGTCGGCTGGACTCGCTGGTCCGTGCCGATTCCCTCGTCCGGGCGGATTCGCTTCGCAAAATAGAGGAAACCCGCCAGAAAGCGGTGGCGGACAGCGTGGCTGCCGCAGTAAAGGATAGCGTGGCACGCTCTGACAGCGCAGCCGCCGCCCGCCCGCTGACCAAAGACGAACTCAAAGCCCAAAAACTGGCACAGCGCAAGGCCCGGCAGGAGGCCCGGCGGCAGGCGGCCGAGGAAAAACGGCGCCAGCGGGAGGCCGCACGGGAAGCCCGGTGGGCGGAACTGGACCGGCGGGACTCCGTCAAAGCCGCCCTGAAAGCCGAAAAAGCCCTGCAAAAAGCGCGTGAGCGGAAGCGTCAGCAACTCGAGCAGCAGCGCAAGGAGGAAGAACGGGAAGAGCGGCTTATCCAAAAATACATGGAGCAGTACCGCAAAAAGCAGCAGAAACAGCAGAAGACGCCGGCCGAGGTGCCCGAATCCCCCGTCCTTACTTCGGAGCCGGAACAAAAGCCTTGAGGTCGTAGTCGGCTTTGATTTTGTCGATGATGGCGCAGGTGAGGCGATAGGCGCGGCCTCCGGCGCGGTAGTCGGCGGGCGTGATGAAATGGACACGGCCTTCCTTGAGCAGCCTGCGGGCTTCCGCCCGCTTTTTTTCGCTGGCCGGATCATAGACCCCGACGGAGTGGCCGCCCCACATCTTCACGATTTTCATGCAGGGCACATCCGTCTCCCCGTCCCCGAAGTAGATCATGTGCGGGAAAGGCACGCGTTTTTTGTCTTCGGCCTGGCTCTGGTTGACGAGTTGGTTGTCGCGCATGGACATGATGCCCTTGTTGATTTTGAAGAGGTACTGCGTCTTGGCGGTATAATCCACCGCTACCCCCGGCCAGATGGCTTCCCCTTTCTCATCGTAGATGAATGAACACGCATAGATGCGCTTGAACTCGGACGCGATGGGCGTCCCCTCGATGATTTCGGCCAGTCCGGATGAATTGATGTAATGCTCGATGGTCACCCCTTTGCGTTCTCCGTAGTCGCGGATGAGCCGGAACCACTCCAGTACCCCCGGAAAAAATTCTACCTTGCGGCCGAAATCGCAGAAGTCCTGTTTCTTCAGATGGATGCCTTTGCGGCGGGCTTCGTCGAACATCATTTTCATGTAACTGAGAATGTTGCTCGCATCCTGTCCCTTGGCCAGTTCGTCCGACATCTGCCAGAAGCGCTCGGGGGTCGTGTCGATGGCCTGGATGAAGCCGAACTCCTGCATGTTGCCCGGAGACAGCGTTCCGTCAAAGTCATAAATCAGGGCGACGATGGGCTTTTTCATCTTTGTGTCTATTCTCCCACAAAAATAACAAAAATTGCATTCCAAAGAAAATTTTGTACCTTTGTCTGCTTTCAAATGAAGCGGACAATTAGTACAAAACCTAACAGTAGAACTATGCAACATTATCTTTCACTGCTGCAGAATACCATCCAGGAGCACTGGAACGCCCATGCTCTCTGCAATTACAAAGGCGAAACATTGACTTTCGGCGAGTTTGCCACCAAACTGGAGCGTTTCCATATCCTGTTTGAGAAAATCGGCATCCAAAAAGGGGACAAAGTGGCCTTGTGCGCCAAGAACTGCACCCGCTGGGCCGTTTCCTTTTTCGCCTCCAATACCTATGAGACCGTAACGGTCCCCATCCTGGCGGATTTTACTTCCGAGAGCATCGCCTCCCTGGTGGATCACAGCGAAGCCAAGGTGTTTTTCGTGGATGATGAAAAATGGGCGAAACTGGACCGCTCTTCCATGCCCCGGCTCCAACTGGTGCTGTCCGTAGATACCTTTTCTCCCCTCTACTGCGCCAATGAGGACATCAAGGCGGCCTGCGACAATCTCGACGCCCTTTTCAACGAAAAATGGCCCGACGGTTACGGCAAGGATGACGTCAAGTTTCCCGTGGACAACTGGGACGACCTGTCCATCATCAACTACACTTCCGGTACGACCAGCGCTCCCAAGGGTGTGATGCTGACCTACGCTTCGACTTGTACCAATGTGATTTTCGGTCAGTCCCGCATTCCGACCCGTTTCGGATATACCCTCGTGTCGATGCTTCCGCTGGCCCATGTGTACGGCCTGATGTTCGAACTCATCTATCCCCTCTGCGGCGGCGTGTGCATCTATTTCCTCGGCAAGTCCCCGTCCCCGAAGATTCTGCTCGCAGCCATGGCGGAGGTCAAGCCTTATTCCGTGATGACCGTGCCCCTCGTGATGGAAAAAATCTTCAAGTCTTCCGTCCTGCCTACGCTCAACAAGCCGGCGATGAAAGTGGCGGTCAAGATTCCTCTGCTGCGCAACCTCATTTTCAAGAAAGTCCACGACAAACTCATTGCCGCCTTCGGCGGTAAGATCGACTGGATCATCATGGGCGGCGCCCCGCTCAACCCGACCGTCGAATATTGGTTCCGCAAATTCAAACTGCCTTATACGGTCGGTTACGGCATGACCGAGGCCGGTCCGCTCCTGGCCTACGAGGACTGGCGCAAATTTGCCCCCGGCTCCTGCGGCAAGGGCGTGGACCGCTGTGAAGTGCGCATCGACTCCGAAGACCCGCAGCATGTCGTGGGCGAGATCGAGGCCCGTGGCATGAATCTGATGATCGGCTATTACAAGAATGAAACCGCCACCAAGGCCGCTTTTACCGAGGACGGCTGGATGAAGACCGGCGACCTGGGCGTCATCGACGCCGACGGCAACATCTTCATCCGTGGCCGCAGCAAGAACATGATTCTCTCTTCCAACGGGCAGAACATCTATCCCGAAGAAATCGAGGCGGTCGTCAACAACCAGCCCTATGTTGTCGAAAGCGTGGTCGTGGACCGTGCCGCCAAACTGGTCGCCCTGGTCTATCTCGATGCCGATAAAATCAAGGCGGACGGACTGGATGCGGAAGCCCTTTCCATCAAGATGGAAGAGATGATGGCCCTGATCAACAAGCGTCTGCCCGCTTACAGCCGGCTGACCAAGGTCGAGACTGTCGAGCAGCCTTTCGAGAAGACGCCCAAGATGAGCATCAAACGCTTCCTTTACAAATAATTTTGTGGGGCGAGCAACGGTTCCGGCTTTTTCTGCATCTAAACGGGTGTAAAATGAAGAAACGATGAAAAAGTTGGGATTTATCTTGTCTGCGTTGAAATTGTTCATGCTGTTTTAAGGCTTGCGTGCTGACAAAGTGTCAGTGCCTGCCTGCTTGGAATATAATTTGTTTTATTGCCTGCCGGAGCGTGAGTTCCGGCAGGATTTTTTGTCCCGTTCGCGGAAAAAACTTCCAAAGCAAGAAACAATTAAAATGTAACAATATGAAAAGCAACAAAGGTACTATCGGAGTGACGACCGAAAACATTTTCCCGGTCATCAAACAATTTCTCTACTCGGATCACGAAATCTTCCTGCGCGAACTCGTCGCCAACGCCGTGGATGCCGAACAAAAGATGAAGGCCCTGGCCGATGCGGGCGATTTCTCCCTTCCGCTCGATGCGCTGAAAGTCCGCATCGAACTGGACGAAAAGGCCAAGACCCTGAAGGTGATTGACAACGGTATCGGCATGACCGAAGAAGAACTTGACCGCTACATCAACCAGATCGCCTTCTCCAGCGCGGGCGAATTTCTCGAAAAGTACAAGGACCAGATCGGCAGCATCATCGGACATTTCGGCCTGGGTTTCTATTCCGCTTTCATGGTCGCCAAAAAGGTCACCATCGACACCCTTTCCTGGAAGGAGGATGCCAAGGCGGTCCGCTGGTCCTGCGACGGATCGCCCGAATACGAGATGGGCGAAAGCGACAAGAAGGACAGGGGGACTTGCATCACCCTGTACATCGATGAGGCGGAGAGCGAATTTGCGACCAAGGGCCGCATCCAGACCCTGCTCGACAAATATTGCAAATTCATGCCTGTCCCCGTCGTGTTCGGCAAGAAGCAGGAGTGGAAGGACGGCAAATATGTCGATACCCAGGATGACAATGTCATCAATACCGTCGAGCCGCTGTGGGCCCGCAAACCCTCCGAGTTGCAGAAAGAGGACTACGACAAGTTCTACCGGGCCCTCTACCCGATGAGCGACGACCCGCTGTTCTATATCCACCTCAATGTGGACTATCCTTTCCACCTGACCGGCATCCTCTATTTCCCCAAGATCAAGGACCGGATGGAAATCCGCAAGGACAAGATCCAGCTCTACTGCAACCAGATGTTCGTCACCGACAGCGTGGACAACATCGTGCCGGACTTCCTGACCCTGCTGCACGGGGTCATCGACTCGCCGGACATCCCGCTGAATGTCTCCCGCAGCTACTTGCAGAGCGATGCCAATGTCAAGAAAATCAGCGGCTACATCACCAAGAAGGTGGCGGACCGGCTGGAAGAAATCTTCAAGAAAGAACGGACCGAACTGGAGAGCAAGTGGGACAACCTCAAACTCTTCATCGAGTATGGCATGCTGAGCGACGAGAAGTTCTGCGAGCGGGCCTTGAAGTTCTGCCTGCTCAAGAATACCGACGGCAAGTTCTTCAGCATCGATGAGTATCGCACGGCCGTCGAGCCGGTCCAGACCGACAAGGACGGCAAGGTAGTCATCCTCTATGCCACGGACAAGGAAGCCCAGTATGCCTTTATCGAAGCGGCCAAAAACAAGGGTTACGATGTGCTGTGGCTGGACTGCCAGCTGGATGCGCATTTTGTCAACCTGCTGGAGGGGAAACTGGAGAAATG
>CAMNQO010000064.1 GCA_946549475.1 uncultured Bacteroidales bacterium | reverse complement strand
CGTCCCCGTGCCGGCGGACGGCATCCTCACCCTCACCCTCCTGCCGGATGCCACCGTACTGGCCGAGACCGTGGTCATCGGTTACGGCGTGCAGCGCAAGACAGACCTGACCGGCTCGGTCAGCAGCCTTTCGAGCAAGGATTTCAACGAGGGTATGATCAGTTCTCCGGAGCAGCTCATCAACGGTAAGCTTTCCGGTGTACAGATTACCAGCGCCGGCGGTTCCCCGACGGCCGGAAGCACCATCCGCATCCGCGGAGGCGCCTCCCTCAACGCCTCCAACGACCCGCTCATCGTCCTTGACGGCGTGCCGATGGAAGTGGGCGGAAGCGTCAGCGGCGGCGGCAACTTCCTGAGCCTCATCAATCCCAACGACATCGAGAGTATGACCGTCCTCAAGGATGCCGCCTCCACGGCCATCTACGGTTCGCGTGCGTCCAACGGCGTCATCATCATCACCACCCGCAAGGGCAACGACGAGACCAGGCCGGCCATCAGTTTCCGGACGACCAACTCCATCCAGACGCCCACCCGCCTGGCCGATATGGTCTCCCGCAACGAATTCATCCGTATCGTCAACAGCTACGGCAAGGACGGGCAGAAAGCCCTGCTCAATCCCGACATCGACACGGACTGGAACAAGGCCATTTTTCAGAACGCCTTCGGCACCGACAACAGCCTGAGCGTGGCCGGAAGCATCGCCAAGACCGTTCCCTACCGCGTGTCCTTCGGTTTCAACCACCAGGACGGCATCCTCAAGACCGACCGCAGCCAGCGGTACACGGGCAGCATCACCCTTTCGCCCTCCGTCCTGGACAACCACCTGCGTTTCGTGGTCAACCTCAAGGGAACCTGGAACAACAACCGCTTCGCCAACAACGACGCCATCTGGGGCGGCGCCACGCTGAACCCGACCATTCCCATCTACTCGGGGAATGACGCCTACCGGGGCTTCTATGAAGCCGTGGACCAGAAAGGAAAGCCCGTCAACGGCGCCGTCGCCAACCCGCTCGGCCTGCTGATGAACAAATGGGACACGAGCAAGGTTTTCCGCATCATCGGCAGTTTCGACGCGGATTACAGTATGCATTTCCTTCCCGAACTGCACCTGCACACAACCCTGGGATATGACTATTCCAACGGCCGGGGACACGTATTCATCCCCACCGACGCCTACCAGTCCTTTACGACCGGCGGAGCCGATTATGACTACGGTCCGCAGGAGAATTTCAACCGCCTGGCCACCGTGTACCTCAATTACAACAAATACGTGGAAGAGATCAAGAGTTCCTTCGACGTCACGGCCGGCTATGACTACCAGTTCTGGAGATACTACAGTCCGCTGTATTACTCCTACAACGCCCGTGAGCCCCGCGAGTTGCAGAGCGTCGCGGCCGAAAGCGACCAGCGGCACGTTCTGCTCTCGTGGTACGCCCGCTTCAACTACAACTATGATTCCCGCTACCTGCTGAGCGCCAGCATCCGCGCGGACGGTTCGTCCCGCTTTGCGCCCGACAAGCGCTGGGGCGTGTTCCCCTCCGTGTCCGTCGCCTGGAAAATCAGCCAGGAAGCGTTCTTCGAGCCCATCCGCAAACAGTTCAGCACAGCCAAAGTGCGCGTAAGCTACGGCATCACCGGCCAGCAGGACGGCATCGCCAACTACAGTTATATGCCGCTGTACACCTACAGCCAGATGGGTGCCGGCTATCTGTTCGACGGCAACGCCGTCCGGACGGTCAGGCCCTCCGCCTACAATCCCGACCTGAAATGGGAGACCACCGGCGCCGTCAACGCCGGATTCGACTTCGGTTTCCTGGAAGACCGCATCACCGGCAGCGTGGACTACTATTACCGCACGACCCGCGACCTGCTCGCTACGGTCCCCGTCGCCGCCGGTACCAACTTCAACAAACAGATGCTGACCAACGTGGGCAACATCGCCAGCCAGGGTGTGGAAATCTCCCTCAACGCGACGGCCGTCAAGACCGCCGACTTCGAGTGGAACATCAGTGCCAACGCCACCTGGATGAAGAGCGTCATCACCAACCTGCGTCTGGGCGGGGCCGGTCCGTCTCCCGATACGCCTGCCGGCTGGATTGACTCCCACTACGTGCAGGTGCTCTCCGAAGGCTATGCCCCGTACAGTTTCTATGTGTACAAACAAATCTATGACGAGGCCAGCGGCCGGCCCATCGAAGGACTCTATGCCGACCTCGACGGAGACGGCGTCATCGGCAGCGGGGACCTCTACCATCACCACAGTCCCGCTCCGGACTGGATGTTCGGCCTGAGCACCAGTTTCACCTGGAAGAAACTGACCCTGAGCACGACCCTGCGTTCCAACGTGGGCAACTACATTTTCAACGGAATGGCGATGAACACCGGCGCCCTGGAGACCCTGTCCTACAACAGCTACCAGATCAACCGCCTGCACAGGAGTTTCCTCTCCACCGGTTTCAGCAAACGCCAGTACGAGTCCGACTATTATCTTGAGGATGCCTCGTTCCTGAAAATGGACAACATCCAGCTGTCCTACAACTTCGGTAAAGTGACCAAATGGATGGGGCTCAGCCTTTCCGCGATGGTCCAGAACGTATTCACGCTCACCCGTTACTCGGGTGTGGATCCCGAATGTCCGGGCGGCATCGACATTTCCGTCTATCCCCGGCCCAGAATCTATTCGCTCACCATCGGACTCGAGTTTTAAATGAAGAATACTATGAAAAAGATACATTTTGCCATACTGGTCTGCACGCTGGCGCTCACGACCGCGTGCTTCAAGGATCTTGACCAGCGTCCCGACACGAGTTCGGAAACCGATGCCGGCACCGTGTACAGCACGCTCGACGGCTACCGTTCGATGCTGGCCAAAATCTATGGTTCCTACGTACTCACCGGCCTGGAAAAGGGCGGCGGCAATGCCGACCTCACCAGCAACAACGGACAGGACCTGATGCGCTGCTACTTCAATCTGCAGGAAGCGGCCACCGACGAAATCGCCTACACCTGGCTCAGCGGCGACAAGATGACCGACCTGGTCTCGATGAACTGGGACGAGAACGACCCCTGGGTCGGCGACACCTACTACCGTCTGTACTATACCATCACCCTCTGCAACGAATTTCTCCGGCACCGGAGCGAAGCCGCTTCGTTGACCGGGACGGAACAGAACGAGGTGAACAGCTATATGGCCGAGGCCCGCTTCGTCCGCGCCCTCGCCTGGTGGATGGTCCTCGACCTGTACAACCAGGGCGCCTTCGTCGATGAAAACACCCCGATGGGCTCCTATACGCCCGAGGCCCGCAATGCCGGGGAACTGTTCCAGTACATCGAGAGCGAACTGAAAGCCATTTCCGACGGAACGGACGGCCTGAAAGACCGGGTCGAATACGGAAGGGCCTGCAAGGCGGCCGCTTGGTTCCTGCTCGCCCGCCTGTACCTCAACGCCGAAGTCTATGGCGCGGGCGACCATTACGAAGACTGCGTGACCTATTGCAAGAAAGTCCGCGGGGCCGGATACACCCTGGAAGAAGACTACGGCAAACTTTTCAACGCCGACAACGACAAGCGCAGCGACGAAATCATTTTCGCTTTCGTCACCGACGCCACCCACACCGTCACCTGGGGAGGAGCCACCTATGTCGTCTGCGGCCAGTGTGACCACGAAAACATCATCGGGGTGGAAAAATACGGCATCGATGTCGGTTGGGGGTCCTTCCGCGTACACGGAGAACTGCCTGACCTTTTCGATCCCGTCGATATCACCCAGAGCACGGACACGCGCTGCCGTTTCTACTCCGCCGGACGCACGAAAAACCTGGACAAGGGTATCGACGACCCCTCCAACGGTTATTTTGCAATGAAATGGAGCAACCTCAAGGATGACGGGACCCCGTCCAGCACGACTTCAGAAAACGGAGTGGACACCGACTGGCCGCTGATGAGGCTGGCGGATGTCTATCTGATGGAAGCGGAAGCCGTCCTGCGAGGCGCCACCGGGACCTCCGCGGATGATGCGATGGGACTGGTCAACGAAGTCCGCGAGCGTGCGCAGGCCAGCCCGGTCGTAGCCAGCAATTTCAGCCTGGATTTTATGCTCAAGGAACGCGCCCGCGAATTCTATCTTGAAGCCCAGCGCCGCACCGACCTCCGCCGGTTCGGCTGCTTCACCACCAGCGCTTACCTTTGGCAATGGAAAGGCGGCGTGCTTGACGGCAGGGCCGTGGACGCCAAATACGAATACTATCCGATTCCGGCCGCAGAAATCTCGGCCAATCCGAACCTCAAAAATGTGAATGATCTATGAAAAGAATAGGATGGATGCTGGTCCTGGCACTCGCATTGAGCGCCTGCATCAAGGAAGAGGACCAGAAAATCACGACGCGGGGAGCGGAGAAGGTTGTCCTCAACTGCTCCGCCGACGAATTGGTGCTGAAGAAAGAAAACGCCTCCAACCTCGCCCTCTCGATGCTTTGGAACGACAACAGCAGCGTTGCCACGACCGGTTACGGCCGGGCGGCGGCCGGAGCGGTCACCAATACCCTGCAACTGAGCGGCAGCGAGGATTTCGCCCAATACGCCACGCAGAGCATCGCCAAAGGGGTTACCTACTGCCAACTCAACGTGGACCAGCTCAACAAACTCTGCATCCGGGCCGGTCTCGAGAGCGAAAAACGGGTTCCGCTCTACATCCGTATGGCTTCGTCCGTCGGCTCGAACGTGACTCCCGTTTACAGCGATGTCATCCGCCTCTATGTCACCACCTTCCCCGTCGATATGAGCCACGCCTACGTAATGGCCGGCAATACGGACTCCAAAGGCAGCCTGACCCCTACCGGCCAGATACTGACGGCCACCTCCGAGGGCATTTATGAAGGATTTATGAATGCCAGCGGCTGGATGAACTGGTTCCTCCAGGAGGGCGACGAGACGCTTTGGGGCAATGTCGGCGAGGACGGACACGTCTTTGAAATCGACGCCTCCGAGACCAACTGGAATATGTGGTTCCCCGGCGCGGCCGGCTGCTACTATGTGACCGTCGATACGAAAGACCGCCAGTGGATTGCCCTCAACCTGCCCGAACTCAGCCTCAGCGGAGACCTTAGCGGTACGATGAGTTACTACAAGCCGGACAACACCTGGACCTTCACCTTCGAGGCGGAAGCCAAGACGTACAGCCTGCTCATCGGCGGCACCGGCAAGCAGTACGACAAGTCCACCGGTGACGGGGCCTCCGCGGACAAGACCGTCGGCTTCGCCGGCACGGCGGACGAAGTCACGTTCGGGACGGAAGCCGGAGCCATCAGCGTCACGGCGACATCCGCCGGAACGCTGACCCTCAAACTCAATCTGGACGATATGACCCTCAAGATGGAAGAGGGCGGCGCTCCGGTCGTGGTCATTCCTCCGTACATCTATCCCAGCGGCGTCAAGCCGACCTGGAACTTCGACAGTTACCTGGTGCTGTACGACGAGGACAAACTGTCCTACGCCGGCGCCTGTATGGTCAATTCGGCCGAAGGTTACCGCTATTATACGGAAAAGGACAACTGGGACGAGTTTTACGGCAAGAGCAGCGGCGACGCCGCTTCCGGCACCATCGACCTCGGACTGGGCAACAACATCGACGCCCCGTCCCCCGGATTCTATCTGATGAAGGTGTCGCTGGCCGACAAGACCTATTCCACGACCCCCATCACCCGCGTCTCGATGTCCGGTTTCAACGGCGAGTGGGAACTGCTCGAAATGACCGCCACGGAGAATGAGGGCGAGTACAACGCCCGCGTCACCCTGACGGACGCGACGCCGGACGGCTTTATCTTCGCGCTCAACAACCTGCCCGGCACCGTGGACTGGAACGACAAATTCGGCGGCAAGGACGGCAAGCTCGTCTATGTCGGCGGCAACAACTTCAACATTCCCCTCCCCGCGGAATTTGCCGTCGGAGACGAACTGGACGTGACCGTCGATCTGGTCAAGGGCACGTATTCGGTGAAAAAATACGTCGATCCGACCGAGCCCATAGACCCTGCGATGCAGACCGCCAAGGTGCTCGACTCCGACAAAGCCGACACCGGCATCCTGCTCACCGCCACGGCCAAGGGCGTGTATGAAGGTTTCATCGGTGCGACGGCCTGGATGAACTGGTTCCTCCAGGAGGGTGACGACACCCTCTGGGGCAATGTCGGAGAGAGCGGGCATACCTTCGAACTCGATTCGTCCGACAGCCGCTGGAATCTGTGGTTCCCCGGCTCGACCGGCTGCTATTATGTGAAGGCTGACACCAACGACAAACGCTGGGAGGCCCTGTACCTGCCTTCCGTCAAAGTGGAAGGCGACATCGACGCCACGATGAGTTACGACCGCAGCGCCGGGCAGTGGAAAGCCGGCTTCACGGCCGCTGCCGGCAACTACTCCCTCACACTTTCGGGCACCGGTACGCGCTACAACGCCACGACGGGCGACAGCGCCGGCAGCGAGGAAGCCTTCGGCTTTGCCGGCCGTGCGGACGCCGTCCGTTTCGGCAGCAGCGCTTCCGCCATCAGCCTCAACTGCTCCGTCAGCGGAGAAGCGACGCTGGTGCTGGATATGGCTACGATGACCCTTTCCGTCGAGGGCGGAAGCACCCCGACGGAAAGCGTTCCCGAGAAACTCTACCTGGCCGGAGCCACCGAGGGCGAGGGGACCTGGAATTTCAACTATTATCTCTGTCTCTACGACGAAGGTACCCGTTCCTATGCCGGGGCCTGTCCCGTCAACTCCGCCTGGGGTTACAAATACTATAAGGAAGAGAACAACTGGGACGACAACTACGGTATGATGGACGGCGGTACGGCCGCCTCCGGCACCCTGGTTTCCAAGGGTGAATCGAACATCACCGCCCCCGAAGCCGGTCTCTACCTGATGAAGGCTTCGCTGGAAAACCTGAGTTATTCCACGACGGCCATCACGGAGGTGAGCATCACGGGATTCAACGATGTCTGGACCCTCTCGGCGATGACGGCTACGGCGAATGCCGGCGAATACACCGCAACGGTTTCCCTGACGGCCGAAACGCCCTACGGATTCGCCATCGTGCTGAACGGAAGCACCGACTGGAACAACAAGTTCGGCGGCAGCGACGGCAAACTGGTCTATGTCGGCGGCGCGAACGACAAGAACATCCCCCTCGGTTCGGAATTTACCGTCGGGGACAGCCTCCTCGTCACGGCAGACCTCTGCAAAGGAACCTATAAAATCGAAAAGCAATGAAAAAGATAGTCATTTTCAGTCTGGCAGCCTGGGCGGCGCTTGCGTGCAGCTGCAACCAGCAACTGCCTTACAATCCGCCCGTAGTGCCCGTCGAGCCCGATGTGCCGGTGCTCACATACGCCAAAGGCGCCGACATCAGCTGGCTCACCCTGATGGAAAACAAGAACTATACATTCAAGAATGCCGCCGGCGAGGAAACGGAGTGTATGAAACTGCTCCGGGACGAGTGCGGCGTGAACGCCGTCCGCCTGCGCGTCTGGGTCAATCCCGCCGACGGCTGGTGCAACAGCGAGGATGTGCTGCTCAAGGCCCGCCGGGCCAAGGCCCTGGGACTGGCCGTGATGATCGACTTCCACCTGAGCGATGTCTGGGCGGACCCCCTTCATCAGGAGGTCCCCGCCGCCTGGGAAGGGCATACGCTGGAAGAGTTGCAGAAGGATGTCCGGGAGCACATCGTGAGCGTCCTGGGCAAACTCAAAGCCATCGGCGTCAAGCCCCAGTGGGTCCAGGTGGGCAACGAAACGCACGGCGGTATGCTCTATGACCTGGGCAAGGTGGAAAACGGCAGCAATTTCGCTTCCCTCGTCAACGCCGGCCACGCTGCGGTCAAGGAAGTATTCCCCGACGCGAAGACCATCGTCCATATCGACGGAGGCCAGACCTGGGCCAACTATACCCGCATTTACGGCTATCTCAAGACGCAGGCCACCTACGATATGATCGGCGTGTCCTTCTACCCCGCCGGACCTTCCGACGAAGGCGGTTCGGACGACCTGACATCGACTGACGCCCTGATCGCCAACCTCAAGAAGGCCGCCGCCGAATACGGCAAGCCGGTGATGGTCTGCGAAATCGGAATGCACGTGGATGACGGCGCTTTCTGCAAGAAGGTCCTGACCCGGATTATGAGCGAACTGCCCGCCGGAAGCGGACTGCAAGGCATTTTCTACTGGGAGCCCCAGGCTCCGGGCGGATTCAACGGCGGCTATCGCAAAGGCTGTTTCAAAAACGGCCGCCCCACCGAAGCGCTGGACCCTTTCAAAGAATGACCTGGCTATGATGCGACGCTTTCTTCCCCTGCTGACGCTGGTCGGGCTCGGCCTGCTGGGCATTTCCTGCGCCCGGGAGACATATCCGGAGCGCATCCTTCTGAACAAGGACTGGCGTTTCTTCAAAGGAGACGCCCCGGAGTATGCCGACACCGCCTTTGACGACAGTTCCTGGCGGACGCTCGATTTGCCCCACGACTGGGGCGTGGAGGGTCCTTTCGTCCAGTCCTATCCCGGCGAAACCGGGAAACTGGAGTGGTGGGGAACCGCCTGGTACCGCAAGTCGCTCCGTCTGAGCGAAGCCCTGCCCCGCGGCATCCGGGAGCCGCAGTACTTCCTGGATTTCGAGGGCGTGATGTCGGGCTCGACAGTCTATGTCAACGGGCACGAAGCCGGCGGCCGGCCGTACGGATATTCCTCCTTCCGCGTGGATATCACCCCGTGGGTACACGAAGGGGACAATCTGGTCGCCGTCCGCGTAGAGAACAAAGCGAATTCAAGCCGCTGGTATCCCGGCGGCGGCATCTACCGCCCCGTCCATCTGACCATCGGAGCCAGGGCCGGAGTAGCCTGGAACGGGATTTTCGTCCGGACGGAAGCGCTTGAAGAGGACGGAGCCGCCCGCATCCGGGTCAGCACCGACCTGCGCAACGCCGGAGCCCCCGCCCGCCTGGAAGTCAGGTGGACCGTCCGGGCAGCCGAAGGAGGAAAAGTCCTGGCCCGCAGCGCATCCCGGATAAAGGACGGTGTCCGTGCGGAAAC
>CAMNQO010000063.1 GCA_946549475.1 uncultured Bacteroidales bacterium | reverse complement strand
CATCCTTCTGTGGAATCCGGTGCTCGAAAGCGCCTTTGAAGTGTCCAGTATGGGCATCCGCGTGGATGAAGAGGCCATGCGCCGCCAGCTCGCGCTGCGGGGCCAGGAGTGGAAAAGCGAACTGCTCTTCCACCGCCGGCTTCTGGCCGGAGAACTTCCCTATACCATCGGCGGCGGCGTGGGACAGTCCCGCCTGTGCATGTTCCTGCTCCGCAAGGCCCACATCGGCGAGATCCAGTCCAGCATCTGGCCGGACGGGATGCGCCGCGAATGTGCCGCCGCCGGCATCGAACTGGTGTAATCCTAAGGGGTCCCGCCGGAACCGCCGGCCTGGATGACGGCTATCTGCCTGCGGGTGATACCGGCGATCACCGTGATATACCCCTCCCGGATCTGCTGCAAGGGATTGTCGTCACAGGTCACGGTAATGTCCACATTCTCTCCGGCGTATTCCGCAGCGGGACTGACATGGATCCAACTTTGTTCCGGCGTTACCGTGAAGTTCTGGTCGGAAGTCACCTGGAATGTCTTGGCGACGGCAGAAGAGGACTCGAAAGTCAAGAACCAGGGAGATACCGTCAGCATGGCCGGGACAGGAGGCTCCGAGCCGGCCGCGACGATGGAAATCGAGGGCTGATACGCATCCGCGGCATTGGCCGTATTGACCGAGATCCGCCAGGTGCCGGTACCGGGAGCGGCGACCGACCCTCCGTTGACCCGGCTGTTGGCGGCACAGATAAAGCGAAACTCCACCTGGTCGGTATGTTCCGTATAAATGACGACCGTCTCCACCAGCGTATTGACATTGTTGGGGTACATCATATGGGTATAGACGACCGGATCACCCGCCGGATCCGGAACCGCCGGATCGGTGTACGACCGGCCGGCCACTTTCCAGGTCTGTCCGTCACGATACTCCAGCCGCCAGTATTTCATACCGCCGCCGGAGGAGCGCGTGGCGAACATCAGTTTGACGACCGAGCCCGCAGAAACGGGAGAAGAAGCCACAAATTCGCAATAGTCTCCCGGCCAGACGCCCGTCGCGCGGGGAGAGTTGTCGGAGACATCCAGTTTGACATTGCCTTGCGTATCCGCCGCCTTGCCGGCCTCGTTGTGGAAAGTAATCATCCCCGCTCCGCTCACCGGAGGGATCGTTCCGTTGGCCGGGAAAGTCGCCGCAAAGGTGTTGCCCGGTACGCGCACCTGCCAATTGACCGGGAAACCGTCCAACTGGACTTCGGCAGCCGGGTATTGGACAAGAGGTACGACATCCGTCCGGTCGGCCCCGTCCTGATTGTATTGGACGGCAATGTTGGCACCCCGGATGCCGCCGCCGTTTTCGGACAGCCTGAACACCAGCGTATCAACCTGCTGACCGGCGGGATGGACCGTCAGGTCGGTGATCCAATCGATGTTGTCCGTCGCGTATTCACTCATCGGCGAAAGGCTGTAAGTCCAGTCCACATTGGCGGTGATGCGCAAGCGGAGCGTCTGGGCGGCCGCCGTTGCATTGAAACGGGCGGCGCTCATCTCCAGGAAATGGCCGCTCTTTTCCTGGCGGACATAAAGCATGCCGTCCAGGGGTTTCCACACGCCGGAACCGTCGTCCACCAGAATCTGATACAACGATTCCCGCGAATGTTCCGGATCGATATTGCGGTCCGTCTTGAAAAAGAAGATGCCGTCTTTTTCGCCTTTGGCGGGGAAAGGACGGATCCAGTCCGCCTCCTGGCCGTCCGCCGGAAGGATTTTCCAGCGGAGATTGGATGCGACATGAAAACGCACGGCCCTGGAGATGTGTCCGGGGGCGTTGTCGGCGGCCGAATATCCGTTGGGGCCCAAATCCAGGGTATATTGGGCGGACATCGGAGCCAGTTCGGCTACGGGAAGTTCGCCCCCGTCCTGGACGACGATGGAAAAATACGGCGGCCCTTCGCTTTTGAATCCGGGCTCACGCAGGCAGGATGACAGGGCCAGGGCGCTGAAAAGGATGATGAGATATTGTTTCATGGCAGTAATGGCTTTTATGGTTTATTGGAGAGGATGGGGGCTGCGATGGTTGCCGTGCAGCTTCGCGTACGACCAGTCGAGCCGGACACGCATATGATTGGCATTTCCGCCCATACGGGCCAGCGCTTCGGCGACATGGGCGCTGTTGGAAGCCACGGTATAATTGGGATATCCGAATCGGGCAGGTACTTCGTAATGGTTGGCGGAAGTCCCGTCGGCAATCTCAAAATCGGGATATTCGGTACGCCGCCACTCGTGGAAGACCTCGTAGCCGCAGAAATACAGGGAGATGAACTTCTGGCAGGCGATCAGTTCCTCCGCACTGGCATAGATGCTGCTCCCGTCCCGGGCGGCGGCCATGTCATAGGAGCCCAGTTTGCCGGCGAGCAGCGTATTGATGTCCACAACCCGCACGACGACGGGTTTGGAAGCATACCGGCCATATCCGGCCCACTTGTCGATGCTGGCCCTGACGGCCGCTTCGTACAGACTTTTGGCGGTCTGGCCGGGCACGGTCAGTTTGCCTTTTTCAACGCCCTCGGCCAGGATGAACAGCACCTCGGAATAGTCCATGATAAAGGCCGGAACGCCGGAATGGGTCAGTACGGAAAAATTGGGCACGGCGGCTCCGGCGTCGTACTGCTTGAACTCCGTAGCGGGGATGCCGCCCCGGGAACCTTTCCAGACTCCGCCCTTCTGCACGGCATAGATGGGCAGGCGGGGGTCTTCGAAAACGGCCAGTCCGCCGGCGTTGAACTCCACCATCATATCGATCATCGTCTGACAGATGCGATGGTTGCAGAAAGTGGCCTCGGTGACATTGTTGGCCTTCCAATAGGAACGGTAAGGATCCACCTCTTCAAAGGCGACGGCGGCGTTGTCGCCGTTGTCGGTGAAGACGGGGAAGGCCGCCGGGTCGTCCACGATGGCCTGGATGGCGGCCCAGTATTTGTCGTCGATACCGGACATCCGGCAGAGGATGCGCAGCTTGAGGGAATTGGCCAGTTTGATCCAGCGTCCATAATTATTCTGGTACATGCGGTCGTTCCCCGGTTTGATTACGGCCGGGCGGCGCTTGAGGATGACGGCGGCACTGTCCAGGTCTGCGAGAAACTCCCCGGCAAGACGCTCCTGGCTGTCGAAGACCGGGGCGGTGTTGGCCGTCTGCATATAGGCTTCGGAGTAAGGGATGTCGCCGAAGAGGGCGGACAGGTTGGACAGTTCGACCACCTTCCAGATCAGGCCCAGCGCTTCCGAATACTTGTCGTTCTGCGCGATGGCCTGCCCGATCATGTGGTGGGCGTCGAAGCCGTAACGGGCGAAATTGTCCCACTGGCTCTGCCACTGCCCGTCGGTCACCTGGTACTGGTGGACTTGCGTGGTCTGACCGCCGGTAAAGGCCGTCACCTGGACGAGTTCGTGGGCAAAGAACCAGGCCTGGTATTGGTTGTTGCTCCCGATTCCATAGACCAGCGGCTCATACAGGGAAGTGGCGGCCGCATTCCCGAAAAGGATTTTGTTGGGGTCGGTGTTGATTTTTTCAAAATCCTTCGTGCAGGAAAGCGGAAGGCTGCAAAGTACGACAGCCAGAGAAATGGTTGGCAGAAACTTTTTCATGGCCTTAGAATTTGAGTTTGAGATTGAAACCATAGGAACGGCACATCGGGAAAGCGCCCGCCTCTATCCCCCGGTAAGAATTGCCGCTGTTGGTGCCCGTCACTTCCGGATCGAAGAAAGGAAAATTGGACAGGCAGAAAAGATTGGTGGCATACACGGACAGGGACGCTCCTTGCAGGATCCGGGTCGCCTTCATCCATTTTTCCGGGAAGTCGTAACCCAGCATCACCTCTTTGAGTTTGAGGAAGGAGTTGTCGTAGATGTATTCCTTGAAGTTGTAGCGGTTGGCCGCATAACTGCTGTAGTAGGTCTGGATGTTGCCCGTCAGGGTGGTGTTGCGTCTGTAGATGCCGTTGCCGTCCGCATCGTAGCCCACGAAGTTGACGCCGGGAGCCACCAGGCCGTCCTGCCGGCCCTCCAGCGTATTCTTCATCTTGCCCTGGTAGCCGAGGATGGCCGCGGTGACGGAGTAGGTCTTGCCGCCGATCTGGGCGGAGAAGGTGGTGTTGAGGGTAAATCCCTTGTACTTGAAAGACATCGAGAAACCGCCAATCCAGTCCGGATTGACATTGCCCAGATAGCGCAGTTCGTCGGACATGGACGGAAGGCCGGTCGTCGCATGGATGACATTCTCCCCGGAGCAGTCCGTCCGGCCGCCGTCTTCGTCGAGAATATAGGAGCCCGGCGGCGCAAGGGTGAGTCCCTTGCCCCACAACTGCCCCATCTGTTGTCCCACATAGTTATAGACATACAGGCGGCTGCCGATGGTCGTGCCCACATCCGACCGGTGCGGCTGGTTGTTGTCCCATCCGTCAAACATGTGTTCGAGGACGGTATAAGAAGTGGCCGCATTGATGCTGACCGACCAGGTGAAATCCCGGGTCTTGACAGGAACGAAGCCAAAGGCCAGCTCGAGTCCCCGGCTGCGGATGAGACCGATGTTGGAGGTGTAATACTTGGCGCCGGTCATATAGTCCACAGGACGGTCGTAAATCTGGTTGGTCACGGCCGAGGAATAAGCCGCGATGTCGAAAGTGACGCGGTTCCGGAAGAATTTGCCCTCCAGGCCCACTTCCCAGGTCGCCACGTTCTCCGGACGCAGATAATAGTCGGGCATGGTCGCCGCCGGGCGGTAACCGCCGGGGAAATTGGTGTTGGTGTAACTGTAGGAAATGGCGTAGGGGCTGGTGTCCTTGCCGACATTCGCCCAGGAAGCGCGGAGTTTGATGAGATTGACGTAGTCGGAGTATCTGTCCAGCCCCGTCAGTTTGGAAAGGATGGCGGCGGCGCTCACGGACGGGTAGAAGAAAGACCAGTTGCCCGGCGAGAGGGTGGAAGTCCAGTCGTTGCGGGCCGTCACATCCAGATAGACCATGTCTTTCCAGCCGAGGGAAAGCATGCCGTAGAGGCTGTTTACGACCTTGGCGGAACGGTAGAAACTCACATCGGGAATGGTCTCCGCCGGATAGTTGGCCGTGTTGTACACGCCCTCGACTTCGAGTTTGTCGATGGTGAACTTGTGGCTGCGGCGATGATAGACCATATTGTTGCCGCCGAAAGCCGCCGTCAGGGACAGGCGGTCCGAGAAGAAGGCGTCCGTGTACTTGAGCATGAAATCCGAATTGAACTGCGAGACATAGTTGTTCTGCTCACGATACCAGCCCTGCGGATAGTTGTTGGTGTACCAGGGCTTGCGCTGGGTGCGGAACTCATTGACGATGTCCAGGCCGGTCTTGAGGTCCAGGGTGATTTTTTTCTTCCAGATGTCGATGTGCAGGCCGGCGTTGCCGAAGACGCGGTCTTTGTCCTGCGTGTTGGTCATTTCGTAGAGGACACGCCAGGGATTGTAGTACTCCTCCTGACCGATGAGGAAGGCCCTGGGGTTGTTGTAGGCGTTCCGGTTCCAGCGGCCGGAGAAATATTCGTCCGCGTAGGCGGACACGGGCACGTTGGTCCGGTTCCACAGAAGCTGGTAATTGACGGAGTTGATGGAATAGGCTGCCGAAGGCAGGTTGTCCGAATCGGTCATGTAGTAATTGACCTTCAGGTTGAAGTCCATGAACTTCGTCACGGGCGTCTTGAAAGAAAGGGTGATGGAGTTGCGGCGGTAACCGGTGTTGGGCAGGATCCAGTCGTTCCTGGCCGTCGTGGCCGAGACACGCACACGGGTGCCTTTCTCAGTGCCGCCGTCAACGGCAAGGGAGTTTTCCCAGGTCATGCCGCTCCGGTAGAGTCCGGTGTACCAGTCATCCGCATAGACAAAGGGGGTGCGGGTCATCTCGCCGGTCTCCCAGTTGATGCTGTTCCACTGATAACGCAAGACCGAAGGGTTGAATTCCTCGCCGAAAGAAGTGCGGCTGTAGTGGCGGGAAAGGCCTTCCGGATTGTTCCCCCAAAGCACATATTCGTCCAGCCCCAGGTCGGATCCGGGGCCGTAGGTACTTTGGAAATCGGGCCAGTAGCCGGGCACATCATAGGTGAAGCGGGTGGAGAAGGTCACGCCGACCCCTTTTTGCCTGGCTCCGGACTTGGTCGTGATGATGACGGCGCCGTTGCCCGCACGGGAGCCATACAAAGCGGTTGCCGCCGCCCCTTTCAGGACGGTGACGGACTCGATGTCCTCGGGGTTGAGGTCGGATCCGTTGTCGCCGAAGTCGATGGGGCTGTCGTCATTGGTGTAGCCGGAGCCGGAAGCATTGGCTACCATTCCGGACTCGATGGGTACGCCATCCACGATGAAAAGGGCGGAGCCGGTGCCCGAGAGGGATGGGTCGCCGCGGACGACCACCCGGGTGGAAGACATCGGGCCGGAAGCCTTGTTGAACTGCACGCCGGGCACCTTGCCCTCCAGTCCGCCCAGCCAGTTGCTGGACTGGGACTGGTTAAGTTCTTCTCCCGAGAGTTCCACGACGGCATAGCCCAGCGAGCGCTTTTCGCGGGTCAGTCCCAAGGCGGTGACAACCGTCTCGGAAAGCATCTCGCTGCCGGGCGTGAGGATGATGTCATAGGTGACGGCGTTACCGACGGTGACACGGGCCTCCTCGTAGCCCAGGAACTGAACCGCCAGTTCGTCTCCGGCGGAAGCCTTGATGGTAAATTTGCCGTCAGGACCGGTAATCGCGAACACACGCGTATCGGACACTTGTACCGTCGCACCGGCCAGCGGGACGGTGCGGTCTGCATCATAGACCGTTCCGCTCACCGTACCCTGGGCGCGGGCGGCGGAAAGTCCGGAGAGAAGCAGGCTGGCCAGCAGGGTGGCCTTGATAAGGAAGGGATTCTGCATGGTCTTGACATTTTAACAGGTTAATATTGATAGGTATCCGTATTGAATACTTTGGGACGCTCCATCGTCTCGGTATAGACATTGCCGAAACGGTCGGTCACTGTGATTTGCAAAGTGGAGGTGGCCTGCCGGGCCTGGAACTTGTAGATATGGGAAGTCCGGGCCGTCTCGAAACTCGGCTCGACATTCCGGTTGAAACGCTTGGCCATATACGCGATGATGTGCAGGGGGTCCAGCGCCGTCCGGTCCAGGCTCCCCGGGAGCGGAACGCCGTTTTCCGTGACCTCGACAGACCAGGAAGGGTCGGCGTTCCAGACATTGACATACACCTCATTGTCCGCACTGGGGGTCTTCCAGAAACCGGTCTTCCCGTCCATCTTCTCCTGCATGACCTTCGTCGCGGAAGGAGCATATTGAGCGGCCGTGATATGGATGCAGTTGCGGTCGTAACTGCGGAACTGATGCGAAACGGGAAATCCGGTGGCCTTGTACTGCCATTTCAGCCGGGTCCCCTCCAGGTCTAGCACCGTATAGCCGCCCGGCGAACCGTCCGGACCGATATGGATGCCGGGCGTTTCATAGCCGCTCCACCACCAGGTCCCGCATACGGACCCCGCGTTATGTTCGTAGATGCGTTGGGAGGACAACTTGTCAACATTGTACATCTTATGGGTGTGCGCGGTGAAAAAATGGACTTCCGGCCAGGGTTCAAGCAGACGCTCCAACTGCCGGCTGACACCCTGGTCCATCTGATAAGTGCCGGCGGCATTGTTTTTATACAGGGGAATATGCATCGCCAGCACAAGCGGCGTGTCTTCGGGCACATAAGTGAGATCCTTCTCCAACCAGGCGAGCGCCTCGCCGACGACATTCTGGACATAGGTGCGTTTATAGCAGGGATTTCCTTTCGAGTCCGTATCCGGCTCGGAATTGGTACACTCCACATCGTCGAGAACGATGAAATGGACTTTTCCCACATTGAAAGAATAATAGGTGGGCGCCAGTTCCCGCTTGTACTCTTTGACCGTATCGAAATCGCCGGTGTAATACATACTGTGGTCGTGGTTGCCGATGGTGTGGTAAATCATCAGGTCCTTGATGCCGTTGGCGTCCCGGAGGTAATCGGCGAAACCGTAGTCATTCACTTTCCAGTATAAATCCCAGACCATGTCTCCCAGCGTCAGGCCGTAGATTCTCCGCCCGGCGCGGGAGGCCGTGTAAGCATTGACATCCCTGATGAAATCCGCGAACTGGGTGCGGTCGCCGGTCCGGCGGGCCAGATGGATGTCGCCCATCACCAGGACGGTGCTGTTGTCCTGCCCCTCCACGGCCCGCAAAGAAAAATCCTGCCGTTCCGCAATCGTTGCGGAAGCCCGGAGCTGCTTGTGGAAACAAGGCAGAATCCCGTTGGCAAGCGGTTCGTAGCCCGACGGAACGGAGACAAAGACATAGCCGTGCTTTTTCTGAGATGGGAGACGATAGATCCCGTCCTGATCGGTTTGGGTCACCTCCACGCCATCCGATACGACCACATCCGCAATGCCTTTCCCCCTCGCGGTCACCTGGCCATAGACCGTCGCGTCCTGCGGGTCGATGTCGATGCCGGTGGAAATAATCAGGCGCGTACGGCCCACGCTCCGGCTGCGGTCGCCGCGGACGATGGACATACGGTAGTTCCCGCTGAACAGGTCCTCGCTCAAGACAAAGGTAAAACGGTTCCCTTCCGCTTCTTTGACCGGCATGCGGCAGGTCTCCTCTCCGGACAGTTCCACCTCGTCCGTCAGGGAAGGGCCGCGACCTCTGAGTACTTTCAATTCGATGGTCTCTCCGGCGAAACATTCGATTTCGTCCGGCAGGATGATGCCGGACACATTGAAATCTTCCGAAATGCCGGGTTGCGCTTTCGGGGTGCAAAATATGGCCAGAAACACCACAAAAAAGCCACAATATGGAATAAAATATTTTCTCATAGTCAATTAGGCTTTGGTGACGGGCAAATATAAGTTTTTATCCACGGAATCCAAGCCATCCGACGGCCTGGCACACAAATGATAAAATTTCCGCATGTTGCAAAAAATCCGTAAATTCGCGGCCGAAACAATATCATAATGATGAAAGCGCTTCGCTCTACCGACTTCCATTTCCCCGGTCAGGTTGCCAAGTACA
>CAMNQO010000062.1 GCA_946549475.1 uncultured Bacteroidales bacterium | reverse complement strand
TATCTCTCGAAGACTCGGACGAGCGAGCCCGTGTCCCCCGAGGGGACAGCCGCCGCTGCTATTTCTTGCGGGATTCGGACTTCTTGCCGGAACTGGATTGCTTGCTGGATGGCTGCGACGAGTGTGCGCTGCGCCGCCCGCCGTCTCGCCGCGTGCCGCTCTTGGCGGCACCCCGCGCGTCTGACTTGTGACCGGGCCTGGCGGCACCCCGGGAGCCGGACTTCCGGCCGCTCCTGGAACTATCCGAGACCGGGCCTTGCGGTTTGGATGGATGGGAGAAGGGATGCTGCTGCGGCAGTCTCGGATCCGCCTTTTTCCCGGGATCGGGGATGAGTTCGTAATCCAGCAGTTTCTGCTCCAGCGAGGTGGCTTTGACGCGGACTTTGACCTCTTCGCCGAGGTAGTAAGTCTGGTGCGTGCGACGCCCCACCAGGCGATAATTCTCTTCGTCAAAATCGAAGAAATCCGTATTGATGTCGCGCAGGGGGACCATTCCTTCGATTTTGGTCGGCTCCACCTCGACATACATGCCCCAGTCGGTCAGGCCCGAGATATGGCCGGTAAACTCCTGTCCGATGCGTTCGGACATATATTCCACGAGTTTGTACTTGACGCTGGCCCGTTCGGCATCGGCCGCCAACTGTTCCCGGTCCGAACAGTGTTTGCAAAGTTGTTCGTAACTGTCTTTGGAAGCGGAAGCACCGCCGCCCAGATAGAGCGTCAGCAGGCGGTGTACCATCATGTCGGGATAGCGGCGGATGGGGGAGGTGAAATGCGTATAATAGGGGAAGGCCAGGCTGTAGTGTCCGATATTTTCGGTCGAATAGACCGCCTTGGCCATCGACCGCAGGGCAATCATTTCTAGGGCGTTGATTTCCGCTGTACCGGCGGCCTCATGGAAGAGTTTCTTCAGCGAAGATGCAATCTCTTTGGCGGAGTGGGTCGGCCCCAGTTTGTAGCCGAAGTTCCCGGCGAAATTGCGGAGATTGTCGATTTTGAAGGCGTTGGGCTCGTCATGGATGCGATAGACGAAGGTCTTTGCCGAGCCCTCGGGCGCTTTCTTGCCGCCACCGGCTCCGGCGATGAATCCGTCCTTGGCGACGGCTCCGTGCCCGACAAATTCAGCCACGGCCTTGTTGGCCAGCAGCATAAACTCTTCGATGAGCCAGTTGGCTTCCTTGCTGAATTTCTGGTAGATCTCGACGGGACGGCCTTTTTCGTCCACCCGGACTTTCATCTCGGGACGGTTGAAGTCGATGGAGCCGGCCGCGAAACGCTTCTTGCGGAGGATGCTTGCCAGCCGGTGGAGGGTCAGCACGGCCTGGCCGATGCTTTCCGGCACGCCGCCAAGGGTGGGATCCCCGCTGTCGATGATGGCCTGCGCCCCCTCGTAATCGAAACGCCAGTCGGATTCGATAATCGTGCGTACGATGCGGGAAGCCGTGATTTTGGCTTCGGGCGTGAGTTCGAAGACCACCGAGTAGGTGAGTTTCTGCTCATGCGGACGCAGGGAGCACAGTTTGTTGGAGAGTTTCTCCGGAAGCATGGGGACGGTCCGGTCCACCAGATACACGGAGGTTCCCCGTTCGCGGGCTTCTTCGTCCACGGCCGATCCGACCCTGACATAGTGGGTCACATCCGCGATATGGATGCCGACCTCGTAATGGCCGTTCTTCAGTATTTTGAACGAAAGGGCGTCGTCGAAGTCCTTGGCGTCGGACGGGTCGATGGTAAAAGTCAAGGTCTTACGAAAATCTTCCCGTCCCTTGAGGTCGCCTTGGGTGATCTCTTCGCTGATGTTGTCGGCGGCTTTCGCAACCTCGGGCTCGAAGCGGTAGGGGAGGTTGAACTCCGCCAGGATGGCGTGCATTTCCGTATTGTTCTCCCCGGGCATGCCCAGCACATCGGTCAGGTGGCCGGAGGGACAGGGGTCGCCCCGTTTCCAGAAATCGACGACGACGCCCACTTTTTCGTCTTTGCGGGCGATAAGTTCGTTGCCTTCCTCATCATAAACTTTGAAAACGCGGTATTTCTCGCCGTCCTCGGGAATGATGCTCCCGGGACGGTCGGCGCCGACGGTCACTTGGATGTCGTAAGGCATGTTCTTGCCTTGCATCAGCACCCAGGCCTGCTCTCCGACGACATGCAGGATGCCGACGAATGGTTTGTGCGAACGCTGGATGATTTCTGTCACCACGCCTTCGGGACGCACACGGACGCCGGGCTCTTTGGTGACGCTCAATTTGACCTGGTCGCCGTCCAGGGCGGTCATCGTCCGGGACGATTTTACAAAATACTCGTCTTCTTCACCTTCCACTTTCACGAAAATGGAACCGTCCCTCGACATCTTGGCAATTCCGACTACGACACGGGCGGGGGCGGATTTCTTTTTCTTCTTTTTGCTCATACATTGATAATAATCGCGCAAAGTTAGAAACAATTTCGGGATTTTGCGTAACTTTGCGGGATTTATGCGGCAGCACAGGCCCCCGGCGGGCCCGCAGACGGATAATAATTTAATAGTCTAAGATATGAACAGAAAAGTACTTTTGATGATTCTGGATGGTTGGGGCGAAGGCCGCCACGACCACAGCAATGCGATTTACACCCAGGGTGCGCCCTTTATCGATTCGCTGCGTGCGAAATATCCCATGTCCCATCTGCAGGCTTGCGGAGAATATGTGGGGCTTCCCGACGGCCAGATGGGCAACAGCGAGGTCGGTCACCTCAACCTGGGCGCCGGCCGCGTGGTCTATCAGGATCTGGTGAAAATCAATATCGCCTGCCGCGAGCATAAACTGCTGGAAAAACCCGAGATTAAGGCGGCGTTTGACTATGTGAAACAGTCGGGCAAGAAACTTCACCTGATGGGCCTGGCCTCGATGGGGGGTGTACATTCCTCCCTGGCCCATGTCTATGAATTTTTGGCGGTTGCGCAGCAGTACGGTCTCAAGGATGTGTTCGTGCATTGCTTCATGGACGGACGCGACACCGACCCCCGCAGCGGCAAGGGCTTCGTCGCAGACCTGGAGGCGGAAATGGCCAAGACGACGGGGCGTGTCGCTTCCGTTTGCGGCCGTTTCTATGCCATGGATCGCGACAAACGCTGGGAGCGCGTGAAGGAGGCGTATGATCTGCTGGTCAACGGTAAGGGTGCCGCTTTCTCCAGTGCCCTGGAGGGCATCGAGGCCTCTTATGCCGCGGACGTGACGGACGAGTTCATCAAACCCATCGTCATCACGGGAGCCGACGGCCAGGCCATCGGTAAAGTCGAGCCGGGCGATGCGGTGATTTTCTTCAACTTCCGCAACGACCGCGCCCGTGAAATCACGGCCGTGCTGACCCAGCAGGATATGCCGGAAATGGGCATGCATACGCTTCCTTTGTACTATTGCTGCATGACCCCTTACGATGCTTCCTTCAAGGGGCTGCATATTCTCTTCGACAAGGAAAATGTGGAAGATACGCTCGGCGAAACGGTTTCCCGTGCCGGCAAGCGCCAGTTGCGTATCGCCGAGACGGAAAAATATGCCCATGTGACCTTCTTCTTCAACGGCGGCCGCGAGGCGCAGTTCGAGGGCGAGGACCGCATCCTGGTCAATTCCCCGAAAGTGGCCACCTACGACCTCCAGCCCGAGATGAGTGCGCCCGAGGTGACGGAAAAACTGGTGGCGGCCATTGAGAGCGAGGTGGAGGATATGATCATCCTGAATTTCGCCAACGGGGACATGGTCGGGCATACCGGTGTCTATCCCGCCATCTGCAAAGCCGTCGAGACCATCGACCAGTGTGTCAAGAAAGTCGTTACGGCGGCCATTGAGCATGGCTATGTAGTCCTGCTGACGGCCGACCACGGCAACGCCGATTACGCGGTCAACGAAGACGGCTCGCCCAATACGGCCCACTCCCTCAATCCGGTGCAGTTCATCGTCATCAATGCCGGCGACGAAGTCAAGTCCGTCAGTGACGGCGCCCTCTGCAATGTGGCTCCCACCATCCTCAAACTGATGGGCATCCCGCAGCCTGCCGCCATGACTGCAGAACCGTTGATCTAAGAGCTAAGTGCTTATCGGGGCTGGCAGATAACCAGTTATGTGTTAAGTACTTGTTGAAAAGGACTTACTTCATTTGAGGTGGGTCCTTTTTCTTAATTGGTTAATGTATAGGCCTATAAGTGCAAGGGGGAAATATGGCGGAAGACTTCGGGGATGGAGGAGTAGGCATGGGCGAGCAGGGCGGGGATGTCCTGCGGAGCGACCCAGATGGCAGTGCTGATGCCTTCTTCCGTCTGGGGGGTGAGAGTCGGCGAGTCCGGCGAAGCGCCCGTCGGGTCGCCGGCTGCGGCTGAAAGTTCCATCGCATACCACCAAGTATGTTTCAAATGCCATATTCCATCCCGCTTGTAACAGTGATCTGTTATGCAGATGAGCCCGGGGTCATCAACGCCTGCGGGCGGGGTGGCGTTGAGGGAGCGAGGGTGGAAAGTATTTTCGAGAGCCGTTAGCTTCGCTTTCCTCCTTCGCGGTTCGGCAAATCGAATACCTTCGTTTGCACTCACCTTGTCGTCGGTTTTTCGGGGCTCGAAAAACTTTTCCCCGAGCGTGATAGCCCGTGCGCAGGCGTTTTTGACAATCTGCAGTCGCGCAAGCGGGATGCCGGTCTCTTCGCTGACTTCGCGCAGTGCCGTCGTGCGGATGTCTTCTCCGGCCTCCTGATGGCCTTTCGGCAGATCCCACAACCCGTTGCGACGGATGAACAGATAGCGCGCGGAATCTTTCCCGTTTCGCCCGCCACCCGTAACTCCGGCCGGCTCCGGCATCCGCACAGTGACCAGTCCGCCGGCCGCGTTGACTTCGTGAAACTCGTGACAGAAGGCTTCGTAGGCATGTCGGTTTGAAATGCAAATCCGTTTATCATCAATGAAAATCTTGTACATGCTTCCTCTGAATGGGCAACTTCTCCCTTTTTGTTTGATGAAGCAAAGATAGTCATACTCCGTCAAAAATCCGCTTTTTTCTTCCGCCCGTATTGATAAATGTGAAAAAAATATGTAAGTTTGTCCGATATATCTATTTATCGTCAAGAATATGGTAGAGTATAACAGCCAACACGGCCAGGTGCGCAAGTCTCCTTTCGAACTGTATATGATGTTCGTGGACATGCGCAATTTCGCGATGATGCTGCCGGAAGATAAAAAGGAGATGGTCAAGGCCGATTATGATACGATTCTGGCATCGGTACAGGGCTATGAAGTCGGGGCGAAAGTCTTGTCCCGGACGCCGTACAGCCGGATTGAACTCGTCGATTACGGCTCACCCTTCGCTTTCAAAATCACATTGTCGTTCGATGCGACGCCCAATCCCGGCATGACGGATTTCTCCATCAAATTGGAAGCCGACCTGAATTTTATGATGAAAATGATGATCGGAGGCAAATTGCAGGAAGGGCTCGACAAGATTGTGGATGCCCTGGTTGCCATCAGCGAGGGCCGTATGCCGGAGGGTATCGATCCGGACATCCTTAAAAACTTCAAAGCCTGATGCAAGTTCCGGAAGCCTTTTGGAAATCATTTGGCGAAGCCCTCGCTCCCGCTTTGAAGGAAACTTCTTCCTTATCCGGTATGGGGGCGACTGAGGGGGGAGTACTTTCGGTAGAAGATGTTTTTACGCGCTTTTCGGCGGCAATGGAAGAAGAATCGCCTGCCTGCATGCGGCTCAATCCCTGGAAGCGGGCCCCGCTGCCCATTCTGGACGGTGCCGTGCAAGTGCCTTGGTGTGACGAGGGCTGGCGTCTGTCCGCACGCCCCGTCTATACCCTGCATCCGCTTTTCCATGCCGGGGCCTACTATGTGCAAGATGCCTCTTCGATGTTCGTCGGGGCTGTCCTGCGGAAAATCCTCCGGCTGCCGGACATCCGGCAGCGCGCGGCGGAACGCCCTTTGCGCGTCCTCGACCTTTGTGCCGCCCCGGGAGGCAAGACCACCGATGCCGCCGCTTCCCTGCGGAAAGTTTTCGGCGACCATTTTGAACTGCTGGCCAACGAGATCAATCCCCGTCGCGCCGCCATCCTGAAAGACAATGTGGAGATCTGGGGCGACCCGCAAGTGTCGGTCTGCTGCCAGAGTCCCGGGCATCTCGGGCGACGGCGTGCCTGTTTTGACATCATCCTGATCGATGCACCCTGCTCCGGCGAGGGTATGTTCCGGAAGGAGCCGCAGGCGCTCGGGCAGTGGTCGCTCAAAAAGGTGGAGGAATGTGCCGCCTTGCAGCGCAGCATCCTGGATGATATCGCTCCGGCCCTGGCACCCGGCGGCTATTTGATCTACTCGACTTGTACCTATAACAGACAGGAAAACGAAGGGAGTGCCGCCCATCTGCTCGAAAGCGGCAATTTCGAGGCCATCGACCTCAAGTCCCTGATGGCCGGCGAAACGGCTGCCGCCCGAAACGACGGACAAACCCTCCTCTTCTCCCCCTTGAACTCCGCCCGGACTGACACGCCGTCTGCTCCCGTGCCCCTCACCACCGCCGACACTCCGTCCGCTCCCGTTCCCCCCACCGCCGACACGCCGGCCGCTTCCTGCTCCGGGACTGCTTTTCCCCAGGCCTGCGGGGTCCGTCTCATCCCCGGGCTCGTCCATGGCGAAGGCCAGTTCTGCGCCCTTTTTCGGGACTCGAAAAACTTTTCCCCGAGCGTGATGGCCCCTCGTGCGAGTGAAACCCTTCTGCGCGCGGAATCCCCCGCAGCGTCGCCGGATAGCCCTACGAGTTATACCCTCGACCGAAGCCGCTGGCCCAACATGGCCGTTGACAAGCAGACGGCCCTGAACTTCCTGCACGGAGACAGCCTGATTCTGCCGGATGCCCCCAAAGGCCTGCTTCTGCTGACCTACAAGGACATTCCCCTGGGATTTGTCAAGAATATCGGGGCGCGGTGCAACAACCTGCACCCCAAATCAAGGCGCATCAAAATGGATGTCAAACAATGAGCGTGTCTTCTTTCATAGCCCGAAAACTCCATTTCAAAGGACGGCTGCCGCTCCTGTGCATCGCCATCAGTTTCTTTGTTATCGTGCTTGCCGCCGCCATCTCTTCCGGCTTCCGCCGGGAAATCCAGGCCGGCATCTCGGGCATCAGCGGTGACATCCAGATTGTCCCCCGGCAAAACAGCCTGTCCGATGAGCAGCAGCCCGTTCCGCTGCATCCGGCCTATGAACAGCCCATCCTCGAACTTGAGGAAGTCAAGGCTTTTATTCCCACTTTGTCCCGCGTGGGTATCATCAAGACAAAGGATGCCATCCAGGGCGTACTCTTCAAGGGAGTCCCCGGCGGGGCAGACAGCACGGGCCGTGTGCGCATCCCCCGCAAACTCTCCACCTTGCTGCAACTGGAGGAGGGCGACAGGTTTACCGTCTATTTTCTCGGAGAAAAGACCAAGGCCCGCCGCCTCGAAGTGGAGCAAATCTATGAAGGCATCATTGACACCGAGGATAAACTCGTCGTCTATCTGCCTCTGGAAGATATGCAGCGTGTGGCCGGATGGACCGGCAATCAGGCCGGCTCTTTCGACATTCTCCTCAAGGACCCCGGAAAGGCCGACGCCCTTAAAGACACCATCGGCGGCATCCTGTTCCGCTACACCACCGAAGACGACACGCCCGTGTGGTGTACGACCACCACGGAACGCTATCCCCAACTTTTCGACTGGCTCAATCTCATTGATTCCAATGTCGTGTTCATTCTGATTCTGATGATTGTCGTCGCCGGCTTCAACATGATTTCGGGCCTGCTCATCCTGCTTTTCGAGAGCATCTCGACCATCGGGGCGCTCAAGGCATTCGGCATGACGGACAGGCAACTGAGAAAAATCTATCTGCGGCTTTCCGCCACCGTCGTCCTCAAGGGGCTTTTGTGGGGAAACGGCATGGCCATCCTCTTCTGCCTCCTCCAGGACCATTTCCACCTGCTGAGGCTCGACCCCGCCAGTTACTTCGTCTCTTTCGTCCCTGTCCGTCTCGACTGGGCCGTCCTGGCCGGCTTCGATGCCCTCGCTTTCGCCGCCATCCTTCTCATCCTTCAGATTCCGCTCCTATTCATCTCCAGGATCGATCCCGCTTCCACCATGCGGATGGAATGAATTTTTTCGTACCTTTGCAGTCCTTATAAATCCCATAAAAGAATGTCAGGGAATATCGCTTATTGTTCGGACAAGTACCAGTACACGATGGGAAAGTCGTTTTTCGACTGCGGGAAAGCCGGCCAGACGGCTGTTTTCAACCTCTTTTACCGCAAAGCGCCCGAAAACAACAACTGGGCCGTCGTCTCCGGCGTGGACGAGGTCTTGGAAATGATTGCCGGCCTCGGCGGAAAAGAGGCGGACTGGTTTGAGCGCTTCCTGCCCGGCGAAGAGTACAGTGCTTTCCGCACCTATCTTGCCGGAATGAAATTTACCGGCAATGTCTATGCGATGCGCGAAGGGGAGATCGCTTTCCCTTTGCAGCCCGTCATCACCGTGGAAGCGCCGCTGGTCGAGGCGCAGGTGCTGGAAACGCCGATGCTCTGCATCATGAACCACCAGATGGCCGTGGCGACCAAGGCTTCCCGTGTCTGCCGCGCCACCAACAGACCGGTCAGCGAATTCGGTTCCCGTCGGGCGCACGGCCCCTGGGCCGCCATTTACGGCGCCAAGGCTGCCATCATTGCGGGCTGCGCCAACACCTCCAACATCCTCTCGGGGATGCAATGGGACTGCGGATCCACCGGAACGATGGCCCACAGTTATGTCACCTCTTTCGGCTGTAGCGTCGCCGGGGAAAGGATGGCCTTTGACCGCTATATCCAATCCCATCTCGGCGAGCCCCTGATCCTGTTGATCGATACCTACGACAGCCTCCGCTGCGGCATCTGCAACGCCATTGCGGCGTTCCGTGCGGCGGGGATAGACGACCGTTACCGGCCCGTGTACGGCGTCCGTCTGGACAGCGGCGACCTGGCCTATCTCTCGGTCGAGGTCCGCCGCATCTTGGATGAAGCCGGCTTCAAAGCCTGCAAAATCTTTGCGACCAACTCGCTGGATGAGTATCTGATTGCCGACCTGGAGCGTCAGGGGGCCTGCATCGACTCCTACGGCGTGGGCGACGCCATCGCCACCGCCAAAGGCAATCCCTGCTTCGGCAATGTCTATAAAC
>CAMNQO010000061.1 GCA_946549475.1 uncultured Bacteroidales bacterium | reverse complement strand
CAGCATTTCTATCAGATGGAGATGAAGCAGTTCAAAGGCATCACCGACTTTGACCGGGAGAATACCTGGGGCCTTTTCGGCATCCATGACACGACGGTCAACACCTACGACCTCTTCAAGAAATACTACCCCAATGCCATTCGTTTCGACGGCGGACACAGCCTCAACGAGAAGGCCCTCCGTACCACCGTCATCCCCCTCGTCCGGCAGATTCTCGGTCCGTTTGCTGAATAGCAAAAAAAATCGTATTTTTGCGGTCTGGATAGATTTTATCATGCATGTCAACCGTTTCATATCCGTCATTGCGCTGACTTTGCTCTGCACGCTTTCCTGCAAAAGCGAGTATGAAATGCTCCTGAAGAGCAATGATGTGGATGCCAAATACAAGGCTGCGATGGCGCTGTATGAAAAGGGGCGCTTCAACAAAGCGGCTGGCCTTTTCGAGAGCCTGTCCGTGCTGACCGGCGGCATGCCCATCGATGACACGGTACAGTTCTACATGGCCAAGAGCAACTACAACTATAAAGATTATTATACGGCCGAAACGCATTTTTCCAAATTCGTCGAAGTCTATCCCGGAAGTCCGTTCACCCCGGAAGCCACATTCCTGCGCCTGGATTGCCTGTATCGCCAGACCTTGCGCTATGAGTTGGACCAGAATCCCACACGCAAGGCCATCGCCGCGATGAATGAGTATGTAACGGAATACAAGAACGAAGATAAGGAGCGCCTGGACCGTTGCTGGGAGATGCTGGATGACCTGCACTGGCGGCTGGACACCAAAGAGTACGAGGCTGCGCGGCTGTACTACAATATGGAAGACTATATCGCTTCCCGGGTCGCGTTCCGCAATATCTTGAAGGACAATGCGGAGAACTGCCACCGCGAAGACATTCTCTACTACATCGCGATGTCTTCTTACAAGTATGCCCGCCTGTCCGTCGCCCAGAAGCAGCGGGAGCGTTACCTCGCGTTCCAGGATGACTATTACAACTTTATCGGCGAATATCCTGTCTCCAAATACCGTCGCGAGATGGATGCCGTCTATCGCCGCAGCCAGAAGGCCCTCGGCCGTTATGTGGGAGAGGTGGAGGATGACAATATGAGTGAGCGCGAACTCGAAAAGCAGCGCAAGTTTGAAGAGCGTAAGAAGGCCGTCGAAGACAAGAAGGCCGCGAAGGCCAGGCAGAAGGCGGAAAAAGCCGCCGGGGCAACTTCCGGTGCGGATGATGTCAAAAAGTGAAAAACTTTTTGAAACCGAATCCGGACGGCCGAGTATAATATAGTGGAAAATAAACAGAAGAATTTATGATAACGACCAAAAATGTCCCCAACAACACCATCACCCGGGATCTGAGCGAATTTGCCGCTCCGACCGGCAACATCTACGAGACGGTTTCCATCATTTCCAAGCGGGCCAACCAACTTTCCATCGCCGAGAAAAAAGAACTTTCGCACAAATTGGAGGAGTTCAAGGATTCCCGTGACAACTCCATGGAGGAGGAGTTTGAGAATCGCGAGCAGATCGAGATTTCCAAGTATTACGAGAGTCTTCCGAAAACGACCCTCATCGCCATCTCTGAATTTCAAAACGGCGAACTCGACTACCGGATGGCGGAGGAAGAGGCTTAATCCTGTCCCCGTTGTTTTCCGTCCGTGCTTGCCTCGCTGAAAATACAGAATTATGTCCTGATAGACTCTCTGGAGGTCTCATTCCCGGAGGGTCTTGTCATTATTACGGGACAGACCGGAGCCGGCAAGTCGATTTTGATTGGTGCGCTGGGTCTGGCTCTGGGGGCCAAGGCGGATGTCACCGCCATTGCCGAAGGGGCGGAAACCTGCGTCGTAGAGGCTGAATTTACACAGCCGGATCCGGCGCTGGAACCTGTTTTCGGACAGGAGGATGCCGAGTGGGATCCGTCTTGCCTGATTGTGCGCCGCGTACTCTCCCGTACCGGACGTTCCCGCTGCTTCGTCAATGACTGCCCGGCCTCCGCCGCCTTTTTGGGACGGATTGCCGGCTCTCTGATAGACATCCATTCCCAGCACCAGAATCTGCTATTGAGCGACAAGCGCTTCCAACTTTCGTTGCTGGATCATTTCGCCGGGAATGGGGAATGGCTCTCCCGGGTCGGGGATTTGTATGCCCGCCACAGGGAATTGAAAGGGCAGATTGCCCGGCTGGAAGAGCGCATCGCCTCGGCCGGGGCGCAAAGGGATTACCACCAGTCGCTGCTGGAGAAACTGACGGCCGCCTCGCTGAAAGAGGGGGAACTGGAGTCGTTGCTGGAGGAGGAGAAGCGCCTGGCCAATGCAGAAAACATCAAGGAGGCGCTCTGTGGCGCTTTGTCCGCGCTGGGCGGTGCAGATGGAGAAAACGCAGTCCCGGCGCAGGCGTTGGATGCCCGTCTGCGGGCTGCGGGAAAAGAGTTGGACCGGCTGGAAAAATTTTTCCCCGGATGGGCCGGACTGGCTTCGCGCTTGGAGTCGGCCCGCATCGAAATAGACGATATTTTCTCCGAACTGGACCGTGCCAATGAGTCTTTTGATGCCGACGGAGGCCGCCTGGAGGCCGTTCAGGAGCGTATTTCCCTCTTGCAAGGACTGCTCGCCAAGCATCATTGCACCGGGGTCGGGGACTTGATTGCGCTCCGGGATTCGCTTTCGGCTTTGCTGGCGGATGACGGGGCGTTGCAGATAGAGCGGGATGCCCTGCGGAAGCAGGAGGCGAAGCTGGCGGAAGAACTGTCGGCGGCGGCGGAGCGCTTGCACCAGGCACGCCTCAAGGCCGCGGCGCCGCTTTCCGAGGCCATCACCGCCTCCATCCGTTCCCTCGAACTGCCCTATGCCGTCTTTCGCGTGGAGGTACACGCCCGAGGAACGGCTTCGGGGGCATCCTCCGATCCGGGCTTCGTCCCGGGACCGGAGACCGGGGATGTGTCTCACATCAATGCTACGGGCAAGGATGAGGTGGCTTTCCTTTTCTCAGCCAACGGACAGGAACCGGCGGATGTCGCCAGATGCGCATCCGGCGGTGAAGTCTCCCGCATCATGCTTTGTCTCAAAGATTGGATGGCACGCTATACGGCCATGCCGGCGATGATTTTCGATGAGATTGACAGCGGGGTCAGCGGCAGTGTGGCCGACAAGATGGGCTCGATGATTTGCTCCATGGGCGGTCGGATGCAGGTGTTCGCCATCACGCATCTTCCGCAGGTGGCGGCCAAGGGGCAGGCCCATTATCTCGTGTCCAAAGATTTCAATCCCCTTACGCACAAGGCTGTTTCCGGTCTCCGTCGCCTTTCCGGCGAGGAGCGCGTGCTGGAACTGGCGCGTATGCTCTCCGGCTCCACCCTTACGGATGAAGCCGTCGCCAATGCCAGGGCCTTGCTGCGCTAGCGTTTTTTGCTTCTTATTTTTGGGTGGTGTCCGCAGCGGCTGTGCTGTCAGCAGCGGCTTTGCTTTCTTCCGGAACAAGAAAAGATATTCATCTGCGCTAGGCCGTCGTCATCTATCCCTCCTAGATGAATAGGAGTTAATAAACAATAGAACGACCATTTTGAATGGCCATTAATAACCTAACGGGGTATAGTTTGAAGTGATAGCCCAAATAATCCTCAGATATAGATTCAACTGTCCCCTCAACATATATTGTGGCGGGATAATCCATTAAAAAAAATGACTGGTCGTTTGTCTTTAGATCAAAATATAGCGTATGAGACTCACCTTTAATGTCGTAGGAATCTGATTCGCAGAATATATGATAATCACCATCAACGTACTCATCTATCCATTTGGCTTTCAGGCCAAATGTCAAGGTGGTTCCTTCATATTTTGCCCGGGCGCGCAATTTGTTCGACCATACATCTTCTAGTAATGGATGTATAGGCGTCACGGAATTCCGAATAAGTTCTTCCGATGTGTACACGACAATGGATTTAGAGTCTGTTGTGGTTTCTTGGTTGGACTGCATATTCTGATTATTAACTGCTTTTACGACGGAAAGGATGCGGACGGGCTCAAGCGGGCAATCGCGCATATCCGTTTCCTGCGCCGCAATCTTGTCGATGACATCCAGTCCTTCGACGGCCTGGCCGAAGACGGTGTACTCGCCGTCCAGGTGGATGCAGTTGTTCTCATCCTGCACCAGGTAGAACTGGGAGCCGGAAGAGGCTTTGGAGGGATTGACGAAATCGCCTTTGCGGGCGGCGGCGAGCGCTCCCTTGACATGGTGATAGTCCGCTACGATTTCCGCAGGGACGGTATAACCCGGGCCGCCCGTGCCGAATTGTTCTGCGTTGGCGGGGTCTTTGGTGAGCGGATCACCGCTCTGAATCATGAAGCCGTTGATGACCCGGTGAAAGAGAATGCCGTCGTAGAATCCTTGGGCTGCGAGTTCCTCGAAATTCTGCCTGTGTCTGGGTGTCCCGGCATAGAGCTTTATGCGGATGGTGCCCATTGTCGTGTTGATGTCGTATAGGGGTTCCATAAGGGTTTGATTGGTGGCGGAGGGTTGTTCTTTCTGGCGCTGGCAGGTGCAGGCGTTGAGCCATGCGGCGGCGAGCACCAGCATCAGGAAACAAGAAAATCTTTTCATTTTTCGATCGCTTTTCGGAGTTGGTCGTCATAGCGGAGACGGACGAGGACGCCGGCCGCCTGATAGTAGTAGCGGACGGCCAGTTCTTCCTCGATGAAGGGGATGATTTCCTCTTTCTTGAGCCGCAGGAAGGTCTCTTTGTCAATCTTGATCGCCTGTTCGAGGGCATCCATCTGGGCGGAAGCCGAGGCGCTCATACCGTCTTTTTTCAGGGCTTCGCGGATCTGGTCGAGCAGGGCGCTGGCGGAAGAACGGTAGTCGAATGTCTTTTCTTTGGCGAAACGGACGAAGTCTTCAAAGTCTTCATCGCTGAAACGGAACCGGTCGGGCCGGGGCAGGCTTTCGTGCGAGCGGACATAGTACATGACATAGTCATCGATGACCCCGCTCCCGTGCAGGGCATAGACCAGACGGCTGTACTCGGGATCCGGAATCTCCACATCCGGCGTGATGCCGCCGCCGTCCCGGACCGGACGGCCTTTGCTGGTGTAAAATACATGGGTCAGGGAGTCGGGAATCTGTCCCACGCTGCCGTCCTCGTTGCGGTTGGCGTAATCGATGGCTTGTACGCAGCGTCCGCTGGGGGTGTAATATTTGGCGACGGTCACTTTGAGCTGTCCGTTATACGCGACGGGCATGACATGTTGCACCAGGCCTTTCCCGAAAGAACGCTTCCCGGCGATGACGGCGCGGTCCAGGTCCTGCAGGGCGCCGGAGACAATCTCGGAGGCGGAGGCGCTGGAGGAGTTGATGAGTACGGTCACCGGCAGTTCGAGGTCCACCGGATCCTGCGTCGTGCGGTATTCGGCGGCATCGTCATTCCCATAGGCCCTGGCCGTCACGACGAGCGACTCTTTGGGCACGAAGAGGGAAACGATGTCCACGGCTTCGCTGAGCAGTCCGCCACCGTTGCCGCGAAGGTCATAGACCAGGTGTTTCATCCCTTTTTTCTTGAGGTCCAGGATGTGCTTGCGGAGTTCCCGGGACACGCCCGATGTAAATCCGGTCTGCAGGATGTAACCGGTCGTGTCGTTGTACATGCCGGCGTAGGGGATGTCGGGCAGGTGGATTTTTTCGCGGGTTACCGTGATGTTGACAATCTTTCCGCTGCGGACTTTCTTGACTTTGAACACGACCTTGCTGCCCGGCTTTCCTTTCATCCGGTCGGTGGACTCTTTGGCGGTCAGGGGCTTGACGACGAATCCGTCCACTTCGAGGATTTCATCGCCGCATTGCAGGCCGGCCCGGGCTGAGGGCGACCCCTCGTAGGGCTCGTTGATGATGACATTCTCTCCCGGGACTTTGTGGATGATGGCGCCGATGCCCCCGTAGGAGTGGGAAATCATGAGTTCAAAATTCTCATTCTCCTCTTCGGGGACATAGATGGTATAGGGGTCCAACTGTTCCAGCATGGCGGTGATGCCCGCCTTGACCATCCGTTCCGTGGGGATGGTATCTACATAGGAAGAGTAGAGGTTTTTGAGGATGGAATGTTCGATTTCGATCCACTTGCCCAGTTCGAAACTGCGGCTTTGCGCCGACAGTCCCAAACCTCCGGCCAGGCACAGCGACAACAACAATCCGAAAATCCGTTTCATATTCATCTTGCTTTTTCTTTCAGAATCCTTAAACTTCATGTGAACGGTAAAGGTACGCATTTTTTGGAATTTTAGCGAGAAAAATTTTGCGTATTGAAAAAAGTGGCTTATATTTGCAGTCCAATCGCGGAAGTGGCGAAATGGTAGACGCGCTACTTTGAGGGGGTAGTGGGAGTTTTTCCTGTGCGAGTTCGAGTCTCGCCTTCCGCACCACAGGCTTGGCCGGTCGGCCAGGCCTTTTTTGTGTTTTGGAAAAGAATCACTACCTTAGCAGATTGTAAGCAGAGATTATGGTACTTGAGACTTTATCCGGATTGATTGTGCAACTGGTCATCGAGAACGGGCGCGTGATGTTGCCGCAGTTGGGCGCATTTATGCGCGAGACGGTGCCGGCATCCTTTTCGGACAGGGGTTTCACCCTCCTGCCTCCTTACCGCAGGCTGGTGTTCCGGGAGAGCCAGGGCGACGGTACGCTTTTGTGCGAGGCGCTTTCCCGTCGGGAAAAAATGTCTTTACCCCGTGCCCAGGCCGAACTGGAGGCTTGCGTGGCGGCATTGAAGGCGGAGTTGGAAGAGCAGGATCAGGCGGAAATTCCGGGGTTGGGCCGTTTGAAACGGACTGCTTCCGGGGGACTTTTGTTCGTGCAGGACGAGGATCTGGATGTTTCGGGCGAATGGATGGCCCTGGAGGCCGTCTCGCTCAAGAGCCAGAACCGCCTGGCCTTTCCTTCCCAAACCCCGTCGCCGACGCTGTCTCCGGCCGTGGGCTTGTCCCCGGTCCCGTCCGAGGCTCCGGTGTCTTCTCCGTCGCCGGTCCCTGCCCGGGAGATTCCTTCCGTCCCGGCGGATGCCCTCCGCAGTCCCGTACCCCCTCCCGTCATGCGCGATATTGCCTCGGATGAAGAGGAGGAAGACGCGTACAGGCCGCTGTGGCCCAAGATACTCATCGGGCTGCTGGTGTTGCTCGCCCTGGCCGTCGCCTTGTTCTATGTCGGGGTCCATTTCTTCCCCGATACGCTGGATAAACTCCTGTATGATGAAAAAGAGTTGGAATTGTTGAAGTATTTCGGTCTTGACCGTTGAAAGGCTGGTGTGGAATGAAACAAATCAAAGACAACAAATTGATGGAAGAAATGGTGACGCCATCGTACGCCACCGATGTGAATGACAGGATGACCCCCGTGTATTTCATGCAAGTGCTCGAGGAGTTCGGCAGTCAGCACGCAAAAGAATTTGGAATGGGGTACGAAGACTTGCTGCAAGCCAATCTGGGCTGGGTCGTCTCGCGCCTGCACATCCATTTTGTCCGTCCGGTCAAGTGGGAAGATCCCGTCGTGTTCAGTACCTGGCACAGGGGACAGGAGGACGGCTTGTTTTTCCGGCGTGAGGCGATGATGGCCGATCCCGGCGGAAGCCCGCTCGTAGTGGCGACCACCGGCTGGCTGCTGCTGGACTTTGTGACCCGGTCGATGGTGCGTCACAGCCGTTTCGCCGCCCGTCCCGATACATTCTGCCCGGAAAAGGCCATTGACGAGCCGGCGCCCAAGTTGCGCGTCCCTTCCGGCGTACGGATGGAGTATGTATATACCCACCGGGTCCGGTTGTCGGACCTCGACCACAACCAGCATGTCAACAACACCCGCTATGCCCGTCTGAGTCTGGATGCGGTTCCCGAAACGGTGATGCGCGAGCGGAGTATCAAGGACTTCTATGTCAATTTCGTCCACGAAGCCCAACTCCATGAAGATTTGGACATCTATTGCGGAGAAGTGCCGGCAGAAAAGTCAGGACCGGACGCCGCCGCTCCCCGGACTTTCTATGTGGAAGGAAAGATGCAGGACAGGACATCCTTTTTGGTGAAAATCGTATTATGATATCGTTGATTTATCCCGAAGGGGATTTTGCCCCCATCGTTCCGGCCCGGAAGGCGGACGATGTCAAGGCTATGTTTGCCGGAAAAGACCGGATGGGAATGTCCAAAGAACTGAAAAATCAGGAATGGCTGCCGGTCATCCAGGATGACGGCCAGGTGATTGCGATGGCCACGCGGGAGTATTGCCACAATGGTTCCGGGCTCCTGCATCCCGTGGTACACCTGCATGTCCTGGACCGTTACGGCCGGCTCTATCTGCAGAAGCGTTCCATGAACAAGCGTTGCCAGCCCGGCAAATGGGATACGGCGGTCGGGGGGCATGTCGATTACGGAGAGACCGTCATGGAAGCCCTGATGCGCGAGACGCAGGAAGAACTGGGGCTCACGCGCTTCAATCCCATCGCCATCAAGAATTATATCTTCGAGTTCGGCAAGGACCGTGAGATGGTATTTGTCTTCGCGGCCGTCGGCAATGCGTTTTCCATCCGTCCCAACCCCGAGGAAATCGAGGAGGGGCGTTTCTGGACCCGCGAAGAAATCGACGGAGCGCTGGGCAAGGGGGTGCTGACCCCCAACTTCGAGGGGGAGTTTTCCGCCATCCGCAAAAAATTATACGCCCTCCTGTGAGAGACGATGAATCGAAAAGTTTGTCAGCCGATGATGCACATCCTGTCCCGGAATACCGCTTATATCCTTCTCCGGATTCCCTCCCTGCGTCTGCTCTCTTCAGAAGCGTTGCTGAGTCTGTCGAAGGAGGACTGCCCTTTCTTCTTTCTGTGCGAAACGGGCATCGTCGCGCCGGAGAGCACCGACTTTTCCTTTTGGCTCGACCAGGCGGCCGGAAGCGGAGCGGAAATGGTCTATGCCGAATATGCCGGTCATCCGCTGATTGATGTGCAGGGACATCCTTTCCGCGATGATTTTGATTTCGGAAAAATGATTCTGATCAGCCGCGAATTGCTGCTCCGTGCGGTCGGATTTCTGCCCGGCAAACCTTTGCAATGGGCGGCACTGTATCACCTGAAGTTGTGCTGCCGGAAGTTTTGCCGTCTGGGTCCCGGGCTTTATGAAGCCTGCGAGCCGGATCAAAGAAAGAGCGGGGAAAAGCAGTTTGATTATGTCAATCCGGCCCAGCGTGAGGTCCAGG
>CAMNQO010000060.1 GCA_946549475.1 uncultured Bacteroidales bacterium | reverse complement strand
GAGCACCATCACCACCGTCATCATCACCATCATCAGACGGCTGGGACCGGTACACCCGCCCCGGCCGACGGTACTCCCGACGCACAGACAAGCGGGAGTGCGGTTGACACGACACGGCGCACGCTGATCGGCGCCCTGGCCCTGACCCTTCCCCTGGAAGCCCTGGCCCAAAAGACGGACGGCGGCCTGGCTCCCTTGCAGCCCCGCAAAACTCACAAACGCGGCCTGCCCCTCGTACCGGCCGGTGCCGTGAGTCTGGACAATCTCTCCCTCCGCTGTACCGCCTGCGGCCTGTGCATCAGCAAATGCCCCGAAAATGTACTCCGGCCGTCCAACAGCCTCAGCAGTCTCCTGCAGGCAACCATGTCCTATGAGAAAGGTTGGTGCCGGCCCGAATGTACCGTCTGCTCGCAGGTCTGCCCCACCGGCGCCATCCTCAAGATAACGCCCGAAGAGAAAACGGCCATCCACATCGGCCATGCCGTCTGGATGAAAGATTTCTGCCTGCCCTTCACCCAGGGAACGGACTGCGGCAACTGCGCCCGGCACTGCCCGGTCGGCGCCATCCGCATGGTGCGCATCGCAGATACGGGCCTGTCCGGCAAAGGGGCCGTGGACGAATGGCTCAGAATCCCCATCGTGGACGAAAACCGTTGCATCGGATGCGGCGCCTGCGAAAACCTCTGCCCTTCCCGGCCGGTTTCCGCCATTTATGTGGAAGGACACCTCAAACACCGCATTGACTGATATGGACCGCAGAGACTTTTTGAAAACATCCCTTGCGGCCGGCGGAGCGCTCGCCCTTTCCTCCTGTACCCCGGGCGGCTCAGCCCCCCGCGAAGAGGGCGAAATGGAAATGCGCCTCAACCCCAACTCCGGCGACCGCGTTTCCCTGCTGGGCTATGGTTGCATGCGCTGGCCGACGACCAGCAACCTGAGTGCCCGCGAAAGCCGGGACGAAATCGACCAGGAAGCCGTCAACCGCCTGGTGGACTATGCCATCGAGCATGGCGTCAACTACTTCGACACGGCTCCGGTCTATTGTCAGGGGCGTTCGGAGCGCGTGACGGCCGCCGCCCTGCTGCGGCATCCCCGCGACAAGTATTTCATCGCGACCAAATGTTCCAACCAGAACGGCAGCAAGACCCTGAAAGAGGGTCAGGATATGTTTGAAAACTCCCTGTCCATCTTCCGGACCGACCATATCGACTACTACCTGCTGCATATCCTCAGCAGCGAACAGAACTTCAAGGAGCGCTTTCTCGACAACGGCCTGCTGGACTGGCTGATGGAGCAGCGCAGCCAAGGACGCATCCGCAACCTGGGTTTCTCCTTCCACGGCGAGCGGCCGGGCTTCGACGCCATCCTCGCCTGGCACGAAAAGATCCACTGGGACTTCGTGCAGATCCAGATGAACTACCTGGACTGGAAACATTCCGACCTGGCCTCCTCCCGTCCTGACCGCAAGGCCGTGAACGCGGAATATCTCTACGGACAACTGGCCGCACGGGACATTCCCGTCATCGTGATGGAACCGATGCTCGGCGGCCGGCTGGCCAAACTGGCGCAGGGGCCGGTGACGCGGCTGAAAAGCCGGGAGCCGGAGCGGAGCGCCGCCTCCTGGGCCTTCCGTTTCTGCGGGACTTTCCCCAAAGTGCTGACCATCCTCAGCGGGATGACCTATATGGAACACCTGCAGGACAACCTGTCCAGCCTGTGCGGGTTCCGGCCGCTTTCGGCGGACGACCTGGCCTTCCTGGAAGACACGGCCCTGCAAATCCTCAATTTCCCCACGATTCCCTGCACCTCCTGCCAATACTGCATGCCCTGTCCCTACGGACTCGACATCCCCGGCATCTTCGCCCACTACAACCTGTGCGTCAACGAAGACCGCATCCCGCAGGATGCCATGAGTCCCGGCTACCGGAAGGCCCGCCGCGCCTATCTGGTTTCCTACGCCCGCAGCATCCCCCGAGAACGCCAGGCCGACCACTGCGTAGGATGCGGCGAATGCCTGATGCACTGTCCCCAGGGCATCGACATACCCGCCGAGATGCGGAAAATCGACCGTTACTCCGAAAAACTCCGAAAGAATCCCTGATAACCATGTTTGAAAATCTCAGCGAAAAACTCGAAAGAAGTTTCAAGATACTCAAAGGTGAAGGCAAAATCACCGAAATCAACATTGCCGAATCCCTCAAGGAAGTCCGCAGAGCCCTGCTGGACGCCGATGTCAGTTACAAGATAGCCAAGCAGTTCTGCGAAGATGTCAAGCAGAAAGCCATCGGCTCCGACGTGCTCACCGCCGTCAAGCCGCAGCAGATGATCATCAAGATTGTCCGCGACGAACTGGCCGCTCTGATGGGGGGCGAGTCCGGTGAACTGAATCTCAAAGGCAACCCCGGCATCGTCCTGGTCTGCGGTCTCAACGGTTCCGGCAAGACCACCCTCTCGGGCAAACTGGCCCTGCACATCAAGGGCAAAAAGGGCATGAAAGTCCTGCTCGCGGCCTGCGACACTTTCCGTCCCGCCGCCATAGACCAACTCAAAGTACTGGGTGAGCAGGCAGGCGTACCCGTATATAGCGAAGAGGGAGAAAAGGACCCCGTCAAGGTCGCCCGCAACGCCATTGCCAAGGCCAAGGCGGAAGGCTACGGCGTCGTCATCGTCGATACCGCCGGCCGTCTGGCCGTGGACGATGAACTGATGGATGAAATCTCCGCCCTTCACCAGGCCGTCAAGCCCACGGAGACCCTGTTCGTCGTGGATGCGATGACCGGTCAGGATGCGGTGGAGACAGCCCGCATCTTCAACGAGCGCCTCGATTTCGACGGCGTGGTCCTCACCAAGATGGACGGCGATACCCGCGGCGGTGCGGCCCTTTCCATCAAAGCCGTTACGGGCAAGCCTGTCAAACTCATCAGCACGGGCGAAAAGTTGGAAGCCCTCGACCTCTTCCATCCCCAGCGCGTAGCCGACCGCATCCTCGGCATGGGCGATGTCGTCAGCCTCGTGGAGAAGGCCCAGGAACAGTTTGACGAGAAACAGGCCCGCGAACTGACCAAGAAACTGGCCCGCGACCGCTTTACCCTCCAGGATTTCTACGACCAGATCCAGCAGGTCCGCAAGATGGGCGACATCAAGGAACTGGCCGGCATGCTCCCGGGAATGGACAAGGCCCTCAAGGATGTGGACATCGACAACGACAAGGCGTTCAAGAAGACGGAGGCCATCATCCTTTCGATGACACCCTATGAGCGGGAGCATCCCGAGCAGTTCAACGGCAGCCGTCGCAAACGTGTGGCGGACGGCAGCGGCACATCCATCGTGGAAGTGAACAGGCTGCTCAAACAGTTTGAGAACACCCGCAAGATGATGAAGAATTTCGTCGGCGGCAGGTTTCAGCAGATGCTCAAACGCCAGGGCTACAGGAGGTAGCCCGCGCCCCGACCCGGCAGGCAAGTACACGGAACAACAGCATACTAACGCATAGAACACAAAGATATATGAACAGAAAACTTATCGTGGGAATCACCCAGGGCGACGGTAACGGCATCAGTTACGAAGTCATCATCAAGGCCCTTGCCGATGAAAGGACGCTTGACCTGTTTACCCCCGTCATTTACGGTTCCTCCAAAATATTCGGTTTCTACAAGAAACTCCTGCACGACATCGGTAACATCAACACCCATGTCATCATGAGCGCCCGGGATCTCCGTCCCAAGTGCGTCAACATCGTCAACTGTCTGCCCGAGAATGTATTCGTCGAGCCCGGCCAGCCCACCAGCGAGTCCGCCAAATGTGCGATGACCAGTCTCGAATGTGCCATCCGGGACATCAAGGAGGGGCTGCTGGACGTGCTGGTGACCGCCCCCATCAACAAACAGGCGATGGTCAACGAAGGCTTCGGCTATGCCGGGCACACGGAATACATGCAACAGGCCTTCGGCGTCAATGATGTGACGATGCTGATGGTCACGGAGCGCCTGAAAGTGGGCGTCGTGACCACCCACATCCCCTTCAAAGATGTCCCGGGCGCCATCAGCGAAGAGAAAATCCTGAAAAAACTCCGGATGATGAAGGCCTCCCTGCAAAGGGATTTCGGTGTCATCGAGCCCAAAATCGCCGTGCTGGGACTCAATCCCCACTGCGGCGACGGCGGCCTGCTGGGGGACGAGGAGCAGAGAATCATCATTCCCGCCGTACAGATTGCCAAAAAAGAAGGCATACTGGCCTTCGGGCCCTTCAGCCCCGACGGCTTTTTCGGCCTGGGCAATTACCTCAAGTTCGACGCGGTACTGGCGATGTACCACGACCAGGGGCTCATTCCATTCAAGGCGCTCGCCTTCGAGGAAGGGGTCAATTTCACCGCAGGCCTGCCGGTCGTGCGCACTTCCCCGGACCACGGGACGGCCTACGAGATGGCCGGGCGTGACCTGGCCGACCCCCAGTCGATGAAGTCGGCCATCTACACCGCCATTGACATTTACCAGCGGCGCGAACGTTACGACGCCCTGCAGAAAGGCAAACTATAGGGAGATGGGACAGCGGGAGACCATCCGGCTCTATACCGACGGAGCCTGTTCGGGCAATCCGGGAGCGGGCGGCTACGGAGCGGTCCTGTGCTGCGGGACGCTCCGCAAGGAACTGTCCGGCGGTTTTGCTCGGACGACGAACAACCGGATGGAACTGCTGGCGGTCATCAAGGGGCTGCAAGCCATCAAATGGGAAAACGCGGATGTGCTGGTCACCAGCGACTCATCCTATGTGGTGAACGCCATCAGCCAGGGCTGGCTGGAGCGTTGGGCGTCGGGAGGCTATATCAGCCGCAGCGGCGGCAAGAAGACCGTCGTGAAGAACCGGGACCTGTGGGAAACGCTCCGTGCCCTGCTCAGCCGGCACAGCGTCCGTTTCGAATGGGTCAAAGGACATAACGGCCATCCGGAAAACGAGCGTTGCGACAGCCTGGCCGTCGCCGCTTCGAAGGGTCCGGAACTGGCCGTAGATGAAGGATATATCAACGAACAAGAACATGGAAGTCATTAAAACGGATTTGGAAGGCGTGCTCATCCTCCAGCCGCGCATCTTCGCGGACGGACGGGGCTACTTCTTTGAGAGTTACAACCAACGGGCATTTCAGGCGGCAACCGGCCTGGATGTCGTTTTCGTACAAGACAACGAGAGTTTTTCCTCCTATGGCGTACTGCGGGGGCTGCATTTCCAGAAAGGTGAATTTGCCCAGAGCAAGCTCGTACGGGTCATCGAAGGACGGGTGCTGGACGTGGCGGTGGATATCCGCAAGGGCAGCCCCACCTTCGGGAAATGGACGTCCGTGGAACTCTCGGGCGAGAATCACCGCCAGTTTTTCATCCCCCGGGGCTTTGCGCACGGATTTTCCGTTCTCTCCCCGACCGCCCGTTTCCAGTACAAGTGCGACAATTTCTACGCCCCGCAGAGCGAAGGCGCCATTGCCTGGAACGACCCGGATCTGGCCATCGACTGGAAACTGCCGGTCTCGGACGTGCTGCTATCCGAAAAGGACAGCCGCCATCCTCTTTTGAAAGATTCACCTTATTTGTTTGAATATCAAAAATGAAAAGAATACTTGTAACCGGCGGGAACGGTCAACTCGGGACCGAACTCCGCCTGCTGGCCCGGAACTCGTCCCGGCAATGGTTTTTCTCCGATGTCGTGGAGAGGGAAGGCGTCGATACCGTCATCCTGGACATCACCGACCGGGATGCCGTCGGGCAGTTTGTCCGTGAACACGAGATTGACACGATCGTCAACTGCGCCGCCTATACCAATGTAGAAGGGGCCGAGGATGATTTTGCGCGTTGCGATCTGCTCAACCGCGTCGCTCCCGAAATCCTGGCCGGCATCGCCCGCAGCGCCGGTGCCCTGCTCATCCAGATTTCCACCGACTTCATCTTTGACGGCACGGCCACCTCACCCATCCCGGAAGACGCCCCGGCCAACCCCCTGAGCGTCTATGGCAAGACCAAATATGCCGGCGAACTCGCCGTGGCCGCCGCCGGCTGCCGCTATCTGATTTTCCGCACGGCCTGGCTCTACTCCCCCTTCGGCCGCAATTTCACCAAGACGATGATGAAACTCACGGCCGAGAAGGAGCGCATCAAAGTCGTCATCGACCAGGTCGGCACCCCCACCAGCGCCCTCACCCTCGCCAGCCTCATTTCCGATGTCATCGAAAACGACAAATACCGCGAGGACGGCATCTGGCACCTGACGGACGAAGGCGTGGCCAGTTGGTTTGACTTCGCTTTTGCCGTAGGGCAGATTTGCGGCAACAAATGCATCGTCGAGCCCTGCATGAGCGACGCATTTCCCCAGAAAGCCGTCCGTCCGCACTATTCCGTACTGGACAAAGCCCGGGTCAAAGCCGATTTCGGCTTCACCATCCCCTACTGGCGCGATGCCCTGAAAGTGTGCATCGACCGTATCCGCGAACAAAAATAAGTCCCATGCCGAGACTCGAGACCATCACCATCGCCGATTTCCGCAACATTGAAGGAGCGCAACTGGATTTCTCCCCCAATGTCAACTGCATCGTCGGCGGCAACGGAGAAGGCAAGACCAACCTGTTGGATGCCATCTTCTACTTGAGCATGGTCAAGAGTTTCCTGGGTCTGCAGGACCGCTTCAATGTGCGGCATGGCCAGCCTTGTTTCTCGCTCTGCGGACAATATGCGCTGGAGTCCGGGCTCAAGACCCGTATTTCCCTGCGGGCCGGCGGCGAAGAAAAAATCCTGCGGCGCGATGAGAAAGCCTACAAGCGCTTCTCCGCCCACATCGGGCTGCTGCCCATCGTGACCGTCTCCCCTGCCGACAGCGCCCTGGTGAGCGAATCCGCCGAAGAAAGGCGGCGCCTGGCCGACATCGTGCTTTCGCAGATGGACGCGGAATACCTGCGCGCCCTCGGACAGTACGGCCGGCTGCTCCAGCAGCGCAACCACCTGCTCAAAGAACCCATGGCGGACCGCGGACTGCTGGATGTGCTGGATGCGCAGATGGCCCTGCACGCCGATGTCATCCATCAGGCACGCCGGCAATTCACCAGGCAACTCACCCCTGTCGTAGCGGACTATTACACGCGCCTGAGCGGGGGAAAGGAAGAGGTCTCCATCCGCTACCGTTCGGAACTGGAGCAGGCCCCGCTGGAAGAACTGCTCCTGAGAGGCCGTGAACGCGATTTCCGCATGGGCTTCACCGGCAGCGGCGTGCAGCGGGATGATTTCGCCTTCGAGATGTCCGGCCGGCCGATCCGCCGCTGCGGCTCACAAGGGCAGCAGAAGACCTTTCTCGTCGCCCTCAAGTTCGCCCAGTACGAACTGATGAAACGCCGGGGCGGCACCCCGCCCACCTTGCTGCTGGATGATGTATTCGACAAACTCGACCTCTCCCGCACCGCCAACCTCATTGCGATGGTGGCCCGGGAAGACTTCGGACAGATATTCATCACGGATTGCAGCGAGAGCCGCCTCCAGCCCCTCGTGGACGGAGCGACGGCCGACAGGGCCTATTTCCGCACATCCGAAGGCCGTTTTGAAAGAATATGAATACCGGCAACCGCATAGAAAGGAAGTATCCCGTCCCCATCCGGCAGGCTATCCAGGAATGGCTGGTCGCCGAAGGTCTCGGGCCTGCCTACAACGCGCAACTCATCTGCCGGCGATGGGGCGAAATCAGCGGCATGGACCGCTATACCAGCCGGGTCTGGTTCAACGGAGGGACACTGTATGTCACGCTCAACTCTTCGGTGGCCCGCAGCCGGCTCTCGCTCATGACCGGCCCCCTGACGGACAGGCTCAACGATGCGCTCCGGCAGGATGAAATGTTTATCCGGGGAAAGACCTTCACCCGTTATGTCAATCAGATTGTACTGCGATGATACGAATAGTAGCCGATAAGAACATCCCCTTCCTGGAAGGCGTGTTCGAGCCTTACGCCGAGGTCAGATACATCGACGGCAAACTCATCACCCACGAGGACATCCTCGATGCGGATGCACTCATCATCCGCACCCGTACCCGCTGCAACGAGGCGATGCTCGCCGGGACGGCGGTCAAGATGATCGCGACGGCCACCATCGGCACCGACCACATCGACCTGGACTGGTGCGCCGCCCATGGCATTGAAGTCCACAGCGCCTCCGGCTGCAACGCGGGCGGCGTGATGCAATATGTATTTTCCGCCCTTTACGGCATGGCCGCCCGCAAAGGTATCAAAATAGAAGGCGGATATTTCGGCATCATCGGAGTCGGCCATGTGGGGCAGAAAGTCGAGCGTCTCGCCCGCCACCTGGGCTTCAAGGTACTCCTTTGCGACCCCCCGCGCGAGGCCGCCGAAGGCAATGCCGACGGGAAGTTCTGTTCCCTCGAAGAACTGTTGCGCCGGGCCGACATCGTCACCCTGCACATCCCGCTCAACGAAAACACCCGCAATCTGGCGGACGGACAGTTCTTCGCCCGGATGAAGGACAACGCCATTTTCATCAACGCCGCCCGGGGGGAAGTGGTGGATGAAGCCGCCCTCAAACGCGCCATCCCGCGACTCGGGGCCGTCGCCATCGACACCTGGAACAACGAGCCGGACATCGACCTGGAACTGATGGAAATGGTGGATATCGCCACCCCGCACATCGCCGGCTACTCCTTGCAGGGCAAGCAGAACGGCACGACCTTTTCCGTCCAGGCCATCGCCCACCGTTTCGGCATCACGCCTTTGTACGACTACATCGCCGAGGTCGCCAGCCCGGAAATCCAGCCCCAGAAACTGGACTTTACCGACAAGAGCGCCGCGCAGATCGCCACCATCTTCCAATACAGTTACCCCATCTTCACGGACGATTTCCTCTTCAAAATGAACCCGCACAATTTCGAGAAGATGCGTTCCGAATACCACTACCGTCGTGAAATTTATATCGATTACAATATGCTTACCAATGATGATGTCCTGCAGATAGAGTCCCGAGGGGCTACTGTCTCCCATGTAAAAGCCCAGATGGACCGCTTCAAATCCGGATTCCCCTGGATGAAAATCGTCGCACCCGCCACCAGCCAAAGAGGCATCTGCGTCCTTGACGGACAGGAAGCGGCCGCGGCCGCAGCCTACAGCGAAAGCGCTGAAATCCACGGCAAATGCAAATTTGTCCCGGCCTCCGGCGCCGCGTCCCGTATGTTCAAGGACCTGTTCAGCGGACTGTCCGCGCTGGAAAGCGGCAACGCTCCCCTGCCGGAGGATTCTCCCGCCGCCCGTTTCGTCAACAACATCGCGTC
>CAMNQO010000059.1 GCA_946549475.1 uncultured Bacteroidales bacterium | reverse complement strand
TGCAGCCGCGGGCGGGATGCGTATGCCGTATGGGAATGTGCAGGCAAAGTTCGTCATAGACCACCTGTGCGGCATCAAACTCTTTCGCGGAAGCATCGACGGTGATGATTTCGCGCCCGTCTTCCGTCTCACCTTCGACCTCCGAATCTTTGTCCGGAGCCCGCCGCAGGGCATACGCTGCCGTAAAAGAAAGGGGCCAGTCCATCTCCTCCATACAACGGTCACAACACAAAACCAACTTTCCGTCGAAATCCAACGCGAGCGAAAAACCGCCCGGCTCCTTGTCCAGCCATACCGACAGACGGACATCCGCCCCCAGCACCTCTTCCTGACCGAAAGCCGCAAAAAAATCTTGGGCAATCGTCACTTGCGTCGTGGCCGGAAAGGTCTTGATGCCGGTCAAAGGTATGAGCAATCCGGACATCAGCCTATTCCTCTTCGGCATTGCCGCCTTTGCGCTTGCGCTCCATCGGGTCGAGAATGATTTTGCGGATGCGCATCGCCTTGGGCGTCACTTCTACCAGTTCGTCCTCCTGGATATACTCCAGCGCCTCCTCCAGCGAAAACTGGACAGGCGGCGGAAGCATCACTTTCTCATCACTGCCGGCAGCACGCACATTGGTCAGTTTCTTGGTCTTGCAGATATTGATGTTCAGGTCGCGCTCGCGGGTATGTTCGCCGACCACCTGTCCCTCGTAGATTTCCTCGCCGGGATTGATAAAGAAGCGTCCCCGGTCCTGTAGTTTGTCCATCGAATAGGCGACCGAAAGACCGGTCTCCAGCGACACGAGAGACCCGTTGGTGCGGCCCTCTATCTCACCCTTATAGGGCTCATAACCTTTGAGTCTGTGCGCAACCACCGCCTCACCGGCCGTCGCAGTCAGCAGGTTGGACCGGAGTCCGATCAGTCCCCGGGAGGGAATGTCAAACTCCAGATGCGTCCGGTCGCCACGGGTGTCCATGTGTACGAGGGCGCCTTTGCGGCGGGTCGTCAATTCAATGGCCTTGCCTACGGACTCTTCGGGAACATCGATGGTCAGGTTCTCTATCGGCTCGCAACGCTGGCCGCCGATGGTCTTGTCCAAGACCTTGGGCTGTCCCACCTGCAACTCGAATCCTTCGCGGCGCATCGTCTCGATGAGGACGGACAAATGCAGGACGCCACGGCCGTAAACGATGAACGAGTCGGCGTTGACGCCCGGTTTGACGCGCAGGGCGAGATTCTTCTCCAACTCCTTTTCCAAGCGCTCCTTGAGGTGACGCGATGTGACAAATTTGCCGTCACGGCCGAAGAAAGGAGAATTATTGATGCAGAAGAGCATACTCATCGTCGGCTCGTCCACGGAAATGGGCGGCAGGGCCTCGGGATTCTCCGCATCGGCAATGGTGTCTCCGATTTCGAAACCGTCGATGCCCACCAGGGCGCAGATATCACCGCACTGCACGCGGTCCACCTTGGTTTTACCCAGTCCGGTAAAGACCATCAGTTCCTTGATACGCTGTTTCTGCTGAATATCGTAACGCTTGCACAAAGTAATCGGCATGCCGGCCGCGAGTTCGCCCCGGGTGATACGGCCGATGGCAATCCGGCCCACATAAGGAGAATACTCCAACGAAGAGACCAGCATCTGGGGCGTCCCCTCCACCCGCTCCGGGGCGGGAATCTCCTCCAGAATCACATCCAAAAGGACATTGATGTCTTCCGTTTTCTGCTTCCAGTCCAGCGACATCCAGCCTTGCTTGGCACTGCCGAACACCGTCTTGAAATCCAACTGGTCCTCGGTGGCGCCCAGGCTGAACATCAGGTCGAAAACTTCCTCCTGCACCTCATTGGGCCGACAGTTGGGCTTGTCCACCTTGTTGACGACGACGATGGGCTTCTTGCCCAGTTCGATGGCCTTCTGGAGGACGAAACGGGTCTGCGGCATACAGCCTTCGAAAGCGTCCACCAGCAGCAGCACACCGTCCGCCATATTGAGCACACGCTCCACCTCTCCGCCGAAATCGCTGTGTCCCGGCGTGTCGATAATGTTGATCTTGACTCCCTTGTAATTGACGGAAACATTTTTGGCCAGGATGGTGATGCCCCGTTCCCGTTCCAAATCGTTGTTGTCGAGAATCAATTCGCCCAACTTCTCCTGGTCACGGACCAGTTTGGCCTGATAGATCATCCGGTCCACCAGCGTGGTCTTGCCGTGGTCCACATGGGCGATAATCGCTATATTTCTAATGTCTTGCATACCGTATTATCAAAAAAGGATGACCAAAAAGTCTTTTGATCATCCCCGTGTGACGACTTCTCAGTCTTTTTTTCGTGCGCGAGATCAGAGTCGAACTGACACGCCATTGCTGGCACTACCTCCTGAGAGTAGCGCGTCTACCAATTTCGCCACTCGCGCTTTTGCTTAAGGCGTGCAAAGGTAAAAATAATTTTTTAAATTTCAACATTAAAATAATAAGTCTCGCTCCATTTTTCAATTTTTATCCGCAGGCTCAGCCGGGCACAATCAATCCGGACCGACACATCGGCCAGATCGGACGCCGTCCAGTCGTACCCGCCTGCCTTGAGATACGCCCCCAATGCGAATGTAGCCAGCGGGACCTGCTCTTCGCACATCAGCAGTTCGAGGGTGTCATCTTTCTGCCTCGGGACGCGTACCGTACAACGGCCGTCCGGCGTAGGGAAGGCGAAAGGAGCGAAATCGCCCGTCCGGGGCCGTCCTTGCGCATCATAGCCGTCCACATCCCCGCGTATCTGAAGGGAAAAAGGATAGGGCCGGGCCGGGTCGTTCCCCTCCATCAGGATATGCAGGGTGCAGAAACTTTTATGCAGGACGATGCGCTCCGTCCATTCTTCCACTTCGGTATTCAGCGTCGCGCTGTGCAGATAAAGCGGCGGACACTGTTCGCCCGGCGGGATCCGCATGACATCGTCGGAAGCGGTAAGCCATACCGCCCCGTTTTCCACGGCACACACATTGAGCACAGGATGTCCTTTCCGCACATCCACCGCCACGGGCCCCTCGCCCGCTGAAGCCGGAAAAAGCGGAAAACGGAGGATATGGCCGTTATTCTCGTCCAGAGAGACATCCAGGGAATCAAAAAGTTCGGCGGAAACGCCGGACACATCCAGCAGAAGATGGCAGGGACAATGAGCGCGGTCTTCTTTGACGGAACAGGAGGCCGCCAGCAGGTACAACGGCAGACATACGGCCCATGCCAGCCGGAATCCCGCCAGCGGTCCTCTTTCCGTTCCATTCCGCTTCATTTCAGAAAACATAAGCGACTGAGATTACGATGTCGTTGGGCATGATGAAAGCCTGTTCTCCCCGCCCGTGCGTCGTTCCGCAGCGGGGACAGGCATAGACCGTGTACTTGCGCCAGCCGCCCCAGAGCCCCAGTCCCGCCTCCACATTCAGATGCGGGCCCAACATATAGGAATAGCCCCCCGCAAGGCCCAGCCCGTAGGCATCGCCCTCCCGGGTCTGCGGAGAGCGGATGCCGCCGTGGCTGTACTCCATATACTGCGCCTTGGATGCGACCCAGAATCCCGAATAGATATGCCACGGCCACCACCGGGCTCCCAGAGAGAATGTACGCTGCTTGTTGATCAATTCGCCCGAGCGATAGGAAAAGGGGTTGTACTTCGCTCCGGCCGTCAGGCTCCAATGACGGGACAAAGCATAGGAGACATCCAGATTGAGCGTGCAGAAGTTGGCATAATCCGCCAGATTGGTGGCTACGGAAAAGCGTTGGGCCCGGGCGGAAACGACCGCCAGCAACAGCAAAAGTGCTGCGACAAACCATTTATTTCCCATATCGGTCGAAAATCTGGTTGATGAGGTTGCGCCGGTCGGGGGCTGTCGCAATCAGGCTCTGCCGCAGTTTTTCCACGGTGTTGATTTCGGGTTTGAGAGAGGCAAATATCTCTGCCGTACTCAAGCCCCGCTCTTCGAGGGCGGTCAATATCTGGGGCTGGAACCAGTACCCGCTGCCGAACGGCGCCCAATGGAAGTGATAGCGCTGCTCGAAAAGTTTGGACTCCAGATAATAGGCCCACATCTCGCCCACTTCGCAGTAGCCGGCATTGCTCTCCGTCCCGTTGCCGTACGCGCTGCTGAAACCGCTGCTGACATAGGCTTCCAGTATATCCAATATATAAGGTGTCCAGTACGGCGTACCGACCTTGGTGAAATGGCTGGCATGCGCCATCTCATGGACGACGCTCGAATAGATGCGATAGGCCTGTCCGTAATTCTTGGTGCCGATGGTGATGTCCGGCGAGAACAATTTGAGCAAGAAGACATATTCTCCCAAAATCTTTGTAAAGAGGTTGGCATCATACAGCGCACCCTGCTGCAACATCACCGCCGAACTGGTCTCAAAGCCTTTGAACATCCAGAAACGCAGGTTGGACGGCGGGGGATTCACTCCCATTTCACCCGAGGAACTGCGCTCGAAATAATCGTAGGCGGCATTGTTGGTTATGCCCCGGGTAAAGAGTTCATAATCGGATTCCGGGCCAATCTGATAATTGATGCCTTCCGGACCGTTGCGGCCCAGCGTCGATACGGAAGCCGGCACCAACACCCAGTTGAAACCGATGGCAAAGCCTTTGCTGTTTTTGAACACCACCCGGTAATAAGGATTGCCGCTGTATTTCTTCGGAATGATATAATACCCGTCGCGATCCGTATAGGTCGTGGAGAATTTGACAAAGACATTGGTCATAATCTGCACACCGGACAAACCGACGGGTTTGCCGCCCAGGTAATGCGGGTCGCTGATGGTGATGCGGCCGGAAGGCTGGACGGAGCCCCCTTTGGCAGAAGCGCCCGCATAGCGGTCCTCGTTGCCGGTCAGGCGGTAGGCCTCCTTTTCCACCGCATCCCAGTCAACATCGGCTGTCGCACGGGTATAACTTTGGTTTTCGGACAGGAAACAGTGTTCGATGACTTCGTAGTAAATTCCGTCCGGAAATTCAAAATCCTTGTCCACGACGGCATAGTGCCAGGTTATTTCCTCCTCACCGAGACCCGGATCATGGTAATAATCCCCGTCCTGCAAGATTTCATAATCCATGGGGTGGTCCAGCATCTTGACACCGCACGCTTCCAGCAGGTCGAAATCGTCATCCGACTTCGGCAGGAAGCGGACATAGAGGTTGGTCGTCTGGATATCGGAAGACGCCCGCGTGGGATATACATGGGTGTAGGCGGCACGGATGTTCTCCACGGTGTAGGGATTGTCGAGTTTGTCGCCCAGGACAATCATTCCGTGCGGAAGGGTTTGGGAATTTGCGGCTGCGGGGTCGAAGCCGTTTTTGCTGCAGGAAAGCAGCGACAGGCCCAGGGCCAGAAAGAGGATGCATTTCGTTTTCATGGCTTTTCATTTTTTGTCGGGGCAAAGGTAAAAGAGCCTATCCGTTTCCCGAGGCTGTGAAACGCTTAATTTCACAATCGGCCTTCCATAAGCGCCAGAAGCCGTTTTTCAGATAGGAAAAACTTTTTTTTGTAATACAAAAAATCAACAGTCCGTCTCCGGAACCGCCCGGCACGCACACGAAACGGCGGAAAAAAATTTATCCGTTTCACAGCCTCGGGAAACGGCTCTTTGTCGCTTCCTTTGCGGCGATAAAACAAATACATTATGAAAAAGAAAAACATTTTCCTTCTGGCAGCCCTGGCGGGACTTTTGTCCGCCGGCTGCAACAAAACACCCCTCGATTCCGCTTTAAGCGTTCCTGCGGCAGACCGGTCCGCCATCACCGGCCCACTGTCCCGTCTGACGGTCCGGGCCGGAACGCCCGGGACCAGAATCACAGCGACGAACGAAGATGACACAGTCAGCGACTTGCAGGTAATGGTCTTCGGAGCAGATGGCAAACTGGAGGCCTACGGGCATGAGAATGGCATGCAGGTCTCTCTGGAATGTACCAACGGTGAGAAAAAAATCTACGCCTTTGTCAACACACCCTCCCTGGCCGCCATCCGCGATACGGTGGAACTCAAAACGCATCCTTTCTCGTTGCTGGACGCCGGAGCGCAGGCCCTTCCCATGCAGGGCTGCGTGGTAACGATGGTCTCCGGCAACGGCAATCTGGTCATTCCGGTCAACCGCATGGTCTGTAAAATCGCAATCAAGCGGATCAAAATGCAGGAGACGGAACACTACACAAACCCGCATCTGGAATTGGAAAGAATCTACCTGGCCAATGCCGTCAGTGCCGTCGATCTCGACGGAAACATCAGCGAATGGTCCAATCCGCTCCGCTTCTTCTACGATTGCAGCCCTCTCCTATACGATTTATATGAGGATGATCCGCTCATCATTGAAGCAGAGCAGACGCTCGGAAACTATTTCTACACTTTTCCAAACGCCACGCCGGCAGACAATTACTCCTCCGTTTGGTGTCCCCGCCATACCCGGCTGGTGCTGGAGGGAAAATTTTACGACGGGGCGGCTTTCGTCCGAAAAGGCTACTACCCCATCTCCCTTGCCGGCCTGAAAGCCAACAACTGCTACATCGTCGATTCCTACACCATCACACGCCCGGGCCTGGAACAGCCTTATGAAGACGAATCCAAACTCACGGAGGGCATTTCCATCCGTGTCGCAGATTGGGTGGAAAACGATCCGATCAACGAATCGCTATAGGAATTTATTTGTTCAACTGGAACCTGGTGCAGCCGGTCGCAAAAAAGTCGCAAATCTGGCTGGCTGCGGCCAGGCCGGCGTTGACATTGGCCTCGGCGGTCTCGGCTCCCATTTTCTTGGGGGTGGCAAAGACACGCTTGCCGAACTTCTCGTCCAGTTCGGCCTGGTTGGAAGCGGCCACATCGGTAATGTACTTGAGGTCTTCCCTTTCGGCAAGGACGGCGGCCAACTGGGGCTCGTTGATGACCTCTTTGCGGGCCGTATTCACCAGACAGCCGCCTTTGGGCATCAATTTCAGCAAGTCCGCACCGATGCTGCCGATGGTGGCGGGGATGGCGGGAATATGCAGAGAAACAAAGTTGCAGGCCTTGTACATCTCCTCGAGGGTGGCGGCAGGCGTCACGCCCTCGGCAACCATCTTCTCGGCGGGAACGAAAGGATCGAAGGCCATTACCTCCATACCGAGCGCCTTGGCTTTCTGCGCGACCAGACGGCCGACATTGCCATAGGCCTGAATACCGACTTTCTTGCCTTGGACTTCGCAGCCCGTACCCGGCGTGAACTGGTTGCGGGACATGTAAATCATCATCGCAACCGCCAGTTCGGCGACAGCGTTGGCGTTCTGTCCCGGCGTATTCATCGCAACCACTTTGGCGGCGGTGCAGGCTTCCAGGTCGAGGTTGTCGTAACCGGCACCGGCCCGGACGACGATTTTAAGTTGCTTTGCGGCCGCGACGACCTGGGCGGTCACTTTGTCGGAACGGACGATAAGGGCGTCCGCATCGGCCACAGCGGCTTCGAGTTCACGCTGATCGGTATATTTCTCCAACAAGGCGAGGGTATGTCCCGCTTCTTCAACGATTTTCCGGATTCCGGCCACGGCTGCCGCAGCGAAGGGTTTTTGGGTTGCTACGAGTACTTTCATAAAGCAAAAAGGGGCTCTACGCCCCTGATATTATTTATTTGTGTAACTTTTCAAATTCTTGCATGCAGTCGACCAGGGCCTGTACGCTTTCGACCGGGCAGGCATTGTAGAGCGAGGCACGGAAGCCTCCCACCGAACGGTGTCCCTTGATGCCGACCATCTTATGGGCCTTGGCAAAAGCCATGAACTCGTCCTGCAGCGCCTCGTAGCCGGGAGCCATCACGAAGCAGACATTCATGATGGAACGGTCTTCCTTGGCGGCAGTACCGACGAAGAGCGGGTTGCGGTCAATCTCGTCATACAGCAGGGCCGCTTTGTCTTCGTTGCGCTTCTGCATGACCTTGAGTCCGCCCATCGACTTGATCCATTTGAGGGTCTCGTTCATCACGAAAATGCTGAATACGGGCGGCGTATTGAACATGGACTCGCCTTTGATGTGGGTCCGGAGGTCAAGCATCGTAGGGATATAACGGCTCACCTTGCCGAGCAGATCCTTCTTGACAATGTAGAAAGTGACACCGGCAGGGCCCACATTCTTCTGGGCGCCGCCGTAAATCATCGCATACTTGGTCACATCCACCGGACGGCTCATGATGTCGGAAGACATGTCGGCGATGAGGGGAACGGGGCTGTCCATATCGTAACGGATTTCCGTTCCGTAGATGGTGTTGTTGGTCGTGATATGGAAATAGTCCACATCTGTCGGAATCGTATAACCCTTGGGAATGTAACTGAAATTCTTGTCGGCGGAAGAGGCCACGATGACCGCCTCGCCCAGACCCCGGGCTTCTTTGTAAGCCTTCTTGGCCCACGCACCGGTCTCCAGATAGGCGGCTTTCTTCTCGAGGAAGTTCATAGCCACATTGAGGAAGCCCATGGAGGCACCGCCGGCGAGGAACAGCACTTCGTAGTCCTCGGGGATGCCGAGAATCTCTCTCCAGAGACCGCGACACTCGTTCATGACGGCCTCCCAGGCTTTGTCGCGATGGGAAATCTCGATGACCGACATGCCGGTTCCATTGAAATCTTTCAAGGCTTCGATAGCCGCCTCGATGGCCGGCTCAGGGAGCACGCAAGGACCGGCGTTAAAGATGTGTACCTTTTTCATTTTATCGTTATTACTTTTTTCTCCTTTTGAAAGAGCGGGCAAATTTAGGGAAAAATATTGAATTATGAACGCGCCCGCCCCAACAAATTGCCCATTAAAAATAAGAAACGGTTTCTCCCCGGAGCGCTGAAAGCAAGTGATTGCCCAGCCGGCTTACGCCCAGGCGCATCAGAGAGGGATTGAGCCACTCTTCGCCCAGTTCCCGCCGGACGATTTCCACATAAGTCAGCGCCTGCTCCACGGTGGAGATACCGCCGGCGGCCTTGAATCCCACTTTGCGGCCGCTCTTGCGGGCGTAGTCACGAATGGCGCGGCACATCTCCCCGGCGGCCTGCGGGGTGGCTCCGACGGCCGTTTTCCCAGTGGAAGTCTTGATAAAATCGGCACCGGCTTCCATCGCGAGCATGGAAGCGTCATAAATCTGTCCGGAAGCGGTCAGTTCGCCTGTCTCGAGGATGACTTTGAGGGTACGGCTGCCGACAAGCGCCTTTTGTTCGCGGATTTCAGCGGCCGCGCTCTCGCAATCCCCTGCCAGAAAAGCATTCAGGGCCAGCGCGATGTCGATTTCATCCGCCCCGTTCTCCACGGCCATGCGGGTCTCGAGCCGTT